>NZ_JBJJLR010000048.1:0-39967 GCF_046230975.1 Pseudomonas sp. KCJK9058 | reverse complement strand
AGCAGCGCACCGCCGAGCCCCAGCAAGGCAATGGTGATCATCCCCAGCATGGCCGAAACCAACCCCTTGCTCTGCTCACTGGAGAACAGCGTCATGCGGTACAGCACCGCATTGGCCACGCCCAACCCCAGCGCATACAGCGACATGCCAGCCACCACACTGGTCACACTCGGCCAGTACCAGGTCGCCAGCACCATCAGGCACAGGCCCGCCAGGTATGGCCAGAGCGCACCACGCACCAGGGCTGGCAGCGGGTAGCGATCGGCAATGCGGTTGATGATCAGGTTACCGAGGATCAGCCCGCCAAAGACCGGCAACTGCCACAAGGCATACTCCAGGGTACTCAATCCCTCATCGTGAATCAGCAGCACCGGCGACAGGCCAATCCAGCCAATCAGCGGCAAGCCGACCAACCCAAGGGCGGCGCTGCCTGCAACGAAGCGGCGGTTGCCCAGCAGTTGGCCATAGCCCGCCAACAGTGGCAGCAGGTGAATCGGCGTGAACGCCAGCCGCGAGCCGTCACGGCGCTCCACGCCCAGGGTTTCCGGCATCAGCCGGTACAACAGCAGCCAGGCCAGCACCGCGCCGATGGCGAACGCCACGAACAGCCAGCGCCAGTCCAGCCATTGCAGCAGCAAGGTGCCCACCAGCGGCCCGAGCAGGGGCGACAGCAAGGCGATGTTGGCCAACAGGGCCATCATGCGTACGGCATCAGCCTCGCTGAAAGCCTCGTTCAGGGCTGGGTAGCTGACGGTGACCACAAAGCCCAGGCCAATGCCCTGCAACAGACGCAACAGGTTGAACAGGCCGATGTCCTGGACCCAGAAGGTAGCCAGGCAGGCCAGGCCAAAGAATGCGCAGCCGACCAGCAGCAAAGGGCGCCGTCCATAACGGTCGGCCAACGGGCCGATCAGCCATTGCAGTACCACGCCCCCCAGCAGGTACAGGTTGAGGGCATGGGGTATGTATTCGGGGCTGGCGTCGAGGTCGATGACCACGACCGGCATGGCCGGCATGACCGCGTCGCTGGCCAGGTAGGTCAGCAGTTCGAACAGGGCCAGGGTCAGGCCGAACAGCAAGGCACGCAGAGGGGTGATATACAGCAGTGGTTTCATGATGGCGTATCGGGTGTGGCGGGCGGGGTCACGCTATATGCCAGAAATGGCTGGAAATTGCTGTGAGCAAGTGTAATCAGGGTCGGAAAAAGCTGGGGCCGCTTTGCGCCCCTTCGCGGGCAAGCCCGCTCCTACACAGAACACGCATGTCCTCGTAGGGGCGGGCTTGCCCGCGAAGGGGCGCAAAGCGGCCCCAGCTTTAACGCGGTATTACTGCGTTGCAGTCTCCTGCACCACGCGAATAACCCGCTGCGGAAACGGAATGTCGATCCCTTCGGCTTTCAACCGGTCACGCGCATACTCGTTGAGCATGAACATCACATCCCAGTAATCGGAGGTCTTGGTCCACAAGCGCAGCGATACGGTGATCGAGCTGTCGCCCAGCGTCGACACGACCGCCTGCGGTGCAGGGTCTTGCAGAACACGCGGGTCCTTTGCCAGCTCCAGCAGCACATTGCGGGCCTTCTGCAGGTCGGCCTCGTAGTCAACGCCCACATCGAACACCACCTTGCGCGTCGGCTGGCGGTTGGTGTTGGTAATGATGCCGTTGGACAGGCTGCCATTGGGCATGATGACCGTCTTGTTGTCACCGGTGCGCAGCACGGTGTGGAAGATCTGGATACTGTCGACGGTGCCGGAAACGCCCTGCGCCTCGATCCAGTCACCGATACGGAACGGGCGGAACATCAGGATCAGCACACCACCGGCGAAGTTCGCCAGGCTGCCCTGCAAGGCAAGGCCGATGGCCAGGCCTGCGGCACCGATGGCGGCGACGAACGAGGTGGTCTCGATGCCGATCATCGAAGCCACGCTGACCAACAGCAGCACCTTCAGCACGATGTTCGCCAGGGTGCTGATGAAGCCCTGCAGCGCCAGGTCAGCGTTGCGCAGGCCAACCAGCTTGCCGAGGCGGGCGCTGACCTTGTTGATGATCCACCAGCCAACCGCCAAGGTCAGCAGTGCCAGCAGCACACGGCTGCCGTATTCCATGATCAAAGGAATCCACGTCTGGGATTGGCGGACGAGCTGGTCGACCTCAGCGTTCAAATCCATATTCATCTCCTGATGCCGAGCGGCAAGTACACGGTAGAACAGGCCGCGCGTGTTATTACGCAACCCCGGCCCCCATGGACATCATTTGGCCATCGGGGTTCCGGGCCACCCCCACATCAGTCGCGGAAGTTGTTGAACTGCAGCGGCATGTCGAATTCCTTGGTGCGCAGCAGGGCAATGGCTTCCTGCAGATCGTCACGTTTCTTGCCGGTTACCCGTACCTGCTCACCCTGGATGGCGGCCTGTACTTTCAGCTTGCCATCCTTGATGGTGGCAACGATCTTTTTTGCCAGGTCCTTGTCGATGCCTTCGCGGAACTTGGCTTCCTGTTTCTTTTCCTTGCCGGAGGCGTAGGGGTCCTTGGTTTCCAGGCACTTCACGTCGATCTTGCGCTTGACCAGTGCAAGGCGCAGGATCTCCAGCATCGCCTCGAGCTGGAACTCTTCCTCAGCAGTGAGCATCACGGTCTGCTCTTTGTCCTTGAACTCGAAGGTGCCTTTGCCCTTGAGGTCGTAGCGGCGGTCCAGTTCCTTGATGGCGTTGTCGACCGCGTTCTGCACTTCGTGCTTGTCCAGTTCCGATACCACGTCGAACGAAGGCATGGTTGTTCTCCCAAAATAAAAGCGCGCTCAGGCTGAAGATGGAGCGCGCTGGGTTTGAAGGTTAAAATGCGGGCTCATTATAACGGGTTGCGAAACGCATATGAGCAGCACCTGGCATATTCTCGGCGCCGGTAGCCTTGGCAGTCTGTGGGCCTGCCGGCTGGCACGCTCCGGCAAGGCTGTGCGCCTGATCCTGCGTGACGGACGACGGCTGCAGGCCTATCAGCAGGCCGGTGGCCTGACCCTGGTCGAGCAGGACCAAACCCGGCGCTACGCCATACCGGCCGAAACGGCGCAAGCGCAAGGCCCGATCCACCGGCTGCTGGTGGCCTGCAAGGCCTATGACGCTGCCCCGGCGATTGCCGGTCTAGCACCTCGGCTGGCCGAGAGCGCCGAAGTGCTGCTGTTGCAGAATGGCCTGGGCAGCCAGGATGAAGTCGCCGACCTGGTGCCGCACGCTCGCTGCATCTTCGCCTCCAGCACCGAAGGCGCCTTCCGCGAGGGGGACTGGCAAGTGCGTTTTGCCGGCCATGGCTTCAACTGGCTAGGCGACCCACGAAGCCCCCTGCTCCCCGCCTGGTTCGATGACCTGCACGAGGCCGGTATCCCCGCTGAGTGGACAGTAGACATACTGACCCGCCTGTGGCGCAAGTTGGCGCTCAATTGCGCCATCAACCCGCTGACCGTGCTTCACGATTGCCAGAATGGCGGGCTGCTGGGGCACCTGGGTGAATTGCAAGCCCTGTGCGTCGAACTGGCCCGACTGCTGCGCCGTTGCGGCCAGCCGCAAGCAGCCGAGGGGCTGGACGAAGAAGTTCAGCGGGTAATCCTCGCCACCGCAGCCAACTACTCTTCCATGTACCAGGACGTGCATGCAGGACGGCGCACCGAGTTGCACTACCTGCTCGGCCATGCTTGCCGCGCTGCGGGCCGTCATGGCCTGCAACTGCCGCAGCTGGAACACCTGCTGCAGCGCTTGGTCGAAAACCTGCGCGTGCGTGGCTTGCCTTGCGACTGACGCGGCCCTTCCACCGGATACGGACATTACCTTGCCCATGACCTTGCGCCAACGCCTGGAAAACCTCCCGGTCGGGCAGAAGCTGCTGGCGGCCCTGCTGGTTTTGCTGGTGACCATCTTGCTGATGGCCAACCTCACCTTCATCAGCGCCGCCTACTGGATCACCCAGGAAAGCATGGCGCCGCAGGCTATGCACACCATCGGCCGGCTGGTGGCCAATCCACAGCTTGCAGCCCGCGCCGGCGACACACCGGACACGGCCCGTGCCCTGCTCAAGGAACTGGACAGTTACACACCGCTTCGCGCCGCCGCCATCTACGGTGGCGATGGCCGAATGCTGGCGCAGTTGCAACATGGCGAGCCGCTGGCGCTGCCCAAGCGTTTTCGCAACATCGACGGCTGGCGCCTGATGGAGTTTCGCAGCACTCAGTTGATCCGCATCCCCCGCGATGCCAACCCACCGGCACATTTGCTGCTGGTAGCCAGCAGCGAACTGCCCACGGCCTTCTACACCGGCACACTCAGCGCCAGCCTGGGCATCCTGGTGTTCAGTGTCCTGCTATGGATCGTCATCGCCCGGCAGATCAAACGCCTGATCACCCAGCCGATCAACCAGCTTGAGGAGCTCAGCCGCCAGGTTACCCGCGAAGAGAGCTACGCCTTGCGTGCCCAGCGCGGCAATGATGATGAAATCGGCAGCCTGGCCGAGGCCTTCAACACCATGCTGTCGCGCATCGAGGCCCGCGAGCAGCAGCTTAAGAGCGCCCGCGACGAGTTCCAGAGTGCCTACGACCAGGCTCAGGGCCTTGCCGAAGAAACCCGCCACACCAACCGCAAGCTGGAACTGGAAGTACAGGTACGCAGCAAGATCGAGAAAAAGCTCACCGGTTTCCAGAACTACCTCAACAGCATCATCGACTCAATGCCCTCGGCACTGATCGCCCTCGACGAACAGCTCTACGTGACCCAATGGAACCACGAAGCCACGGTGCTTTCCGGCACGCCACTGGACGAGGCACTTAACCAGCCGGTGTTCATTGCGTTCGAGCCGCTGAAGCCGTTCCTCCCGCAACTGAAGGAAACCGTGGAAAAACATCGAGTGGCGAAGATCGAGCGGGTAACCTGGCCCAAGGGCGACGACCTGCGCCACTACGCCCTGACCTTCTACCCACTGACGGGCGGCGGCGGGCGCGGCGTGGTCATTCGTATCGACGACATCACCCAGCGTCTGTCGTTGGAAGAGATGATGGTGCAGTCAGAAAAAATGCTCTCGGTCGGGGGGCTGGCTGCCGGCATGGCGCACGAAATCAACAACCCGCTGGGCGCTATCCTGCACAACGTGCAGAACATTCGCCGACGCCTGTCGTCCGACCTGCCGCGCAACCAGGAACAGGCCGAAGAGCTGGGCATCGACCTGGCCACGATCAACCGCTACCTGGACAGCCGCGAGGTGCCGCAACTGCTCGACGGCATTCAGCAGGCCGGTGCCCGGGCGGCGAAGATCGTCACCCACATGCTCAGCTTCAGCCGCCGCAGCAACCGCCAGCTGGTGCCATGCGAGCTGCCGGCACTGATCGATCAGGCGCTTGAAATTGCCGGCAATGACTTCGATCTGGCCATTGGCTTCGACTTCAAGGGGCAAGCCATCGTGCGCCAGTTCGACCCCGACCTGGGGCCGGTGCCATGCACCGCCAACGAGCTGGAACAAGTACTGCTCAACTTGCTGAAGAACGCAGCCCAGGCCATCCACCAACGCCCGCAACCCAGCGAGCCCGGACGCATCACACTGCGCACCCGGCTAAACCCGCCATGGGCGGAAATCCAGGTCGAAGACAACGGCGTCGGCATGCCCGAGGCGGTGCGCAAGCGCACCTTCGAGCCCTTCTTCACCACCAAGGAAATCGGCCAGGGTACCGGGCTGGGCCTGTCGGTCTCTTACTTCATCATCACCAACAACCACAAGGGGCAGATGGAAGTGCAATCCACGCCAGGCCAAGGCACCTGCTTTACCCTACGCCTGCCCCTCACCCAGCCGGCAGCGGCGGTGCCGGCCAGAACGGAGCAATGACATGGGCTACCGCCTTTCGAAGATCTATACCCGCACCGGCGACAAAGGCGAAACCGGCCTGGGCGACGGCCGTCGGGTGCCCAAGGACCACCCGCGGATCGAAGCGATTGGCGAGGTGGACAGCCTGAACAGCCAGTTGGGGTTGCTGCTGGCGGGGCTCGCCGAGCACGGGCTGAATGAAGTGACCACGGTGCTGGCGCCGTGTCAGCACCGCTTGTTCGACCTGGGTGGCGAGCTGGCGATGCCCAGTTACCAGGCATTGACCCTGGCGGAAGTGGAACGCCTGGAGGCGGCCATCGATGTGTGGAACGAAGAGCTGGGGCCGCTGAAAAACTTCATTCTGCCCAGTGGTTCGGCGCTGGTGGCGCAGGCGCACGTGTGCCGCAGTCTGGCGCGCAGTGCAGAGCGCCGGTGCCAGCAGTTGAATGCCATGGAGCCGCTGGAAGGCGTTGGTTTGGCGTATATCAACCGGCTTTCCGATCTATTGTTCGTGGCGGCGCGGATCATCGGGCGGCGCCAGGGGGTGGCTGAGGTTTTGTGGCAGCCCGCCGAGAAACCCAAAAGCTGATACTTCTGGGGCTGCTTTGCAGCCCATTCGCGGGCTTGCCCGCTCCCACAGGTTTCGAGCAGGCTTGAAGCGTGTGAGTTTCCTGTGGGAGCGGGCAAGCCCGCGAATGGGCCCCGCAGCGGCCCCTGTTACAAGGGACTCAAACCTCGGGCCAGAACGCCCGGATCCCGGCTACACCCTGTGCCCCGGCTTCCCAGGCATGCTCGCGCTCACCCTGCCCTACCCCACCCAGCAGGTAAACCGGCTTGTTGAACCCGGCAATCAACCGCTGCGCCTCATCCCATCCCAACGGCACCGCCTCTGGGTGAGTCTGGGTCGCCTGCACTGGCGACAGGGTGACAAAGTCCACGCCCATCTGCTCAGCCAGCGCCAGCTCTTCGGCACTGTGGCAGGATGCCGCCAACCAGCGCTCCTTGGGGAACGGCCGGCCCCTGGCGGCGTACTTGCGCAGCTGCGCGGCCGTCAGGTGCCAACCGGCCGCCGGGAAATCACCCAGCCATTCCAGTGGCCCTTTAAGCATCAGCTGCGCCTTGCCCGCACACAGCCCGACCGCATCCACCGCCACGTCGCGGTACTTGGGGTCGTACATGTCCGGGGCACGCAACTGGATCAGGCGAATACCATTGGCCACCGCCTTCTGGATGCCCTTGAGCATTTGCGGCACTTCCAGGCCGTCCGGGGTGATCAGGTACTGGTCCGGCAGGCGCGCAGCGGCGACGATCGGCTTGTTGGCCTCGGGGAATTCGTACTGCGGCAAATCGCGCGGGGCAACCCACTCCAGCGGCTGGCCTTCGGCACCATGGGGTTCGCCAGTGAACGCTTCGACCTCGCGCACGTCCAGCAGCACCTGCTTGTCTGGGTAGTCATGGCTGACCTTGATCAGCGCACGCGAATGGCTTACCTCGATGCCCAGCTCCTCGCGCAACTCGCGGGCAAGCGCCGCCTCGACGCTTTCGCCTTCTTCCACCTTGCCACCGGGGAACTCCCACAAGCCGCCCTGGTGCTGGGTATCGGCACGACGTGCGATCAGAATACGGCCATCAGCGCCGCGAATCACGGCAGCTACTACATGAATCCGTTTCACGCTTCACGCTCCTCCAGGCCTGCCTGTTGCCATGCCTGGAAGGCTGGCCATTGATAAATGGTCTCGATGTAGGCTGCCGCCTCGGCGGGGACTTCTACGCGGTAGGTGCGCAGGCGCACGGCCACCGGGGCAAAGAAGGCATCGGCCAGACTTGCCTTGCCGAACAGGAACGGGCCGCTGTCCTTGGCCACCAGACGGCATTCGGACCACAGCGCAACGATACGGTCGATGTCGATTTGCACGTCCAGCGGCACGCTGTCCAGCGCCTGGTCGCGCGACAAGTCGAACGGCATGGCGCCGCGCAGGGCAAAGAAGCCGCTATGCATCTGCGCACAGGCCGAACGGGCCTGGGCACGCGCCGCCACATCGGCAGGCCACAGCTGGGCTTCGGGGTGGCGTTCGTTGAGGTATTCGGCAATGGCCAGCGAGTCAGCGATCACACCGTGCTCGCTCTTGAGCAGCGGCACCTTGCCGGTGGAGGAGAAAGCGAGGATGCGCTGGCGGGTATCAGGCTGGTTCAGCTTGATCAGGGTTTCTTCGTAGGGCACGCCAGCCAGCTCGAGGGCCAGGGCGCCACGCAGCGACCAGGAGGAGTACAGCTTGTCGCCGATGATCAGGTGATAGCTCATGGTTCGGCTCCATCAGGTTTGTCTTGCAAAACCCGCAGGCCGCTGCGCGGCCTTTCGCGGGCAAGCCCGCTCCCACAGGGACCGCACCGCTCCCGCAGGCATTGCAACACCTGTGGGAGCGGGCGTGCCCGCGAAGAGGCCTTCGGATCAGTAGATCAGGTACGGTACTCGGCGTTGATCTTCACGTACTCGTGGGACAGGTCGGTCGTCCAGATGGTTTCGCTGCACTGGCCACGGCCCAGTTCGATTCGGATGGTGATCTCTTCCTGGGCCATCACTGCCGAACCCTGCGCTTCGGTATAGCTCGGGCTGCGGCCGCCTTTGCTCGCAATGCAAACGCTGTCCAGGTAAACATCGATCAGGCTCACATCCAGCTCCGGTACACCGGCACGGCCTACGGCAGCGAGGATACGGCCCCAGTTCGGGTCGGAAGCGAACAGCGCGGTCTTGATCAGCGGCGAGTGGGCCACGGCGTAGCCGACGTCCAGGCACTCCTGGTGGTTGCCACCACCGTTGACCTGCACGGTCACGAACTTGGTCGCGCCTTCGCCGTCACGGACGATGGCCTGGGCCACTTCCATGCACACTTCGAACACGGCCTTTTTCAGCGCTTCGAAGAGCGCGCCGCTGGCTTCGGTCACTTCCGGCAAGTCGGCCTTGCCGGTAGCGATCAGCATGCAGCAATCGTTGGTCGAGGTGTCACCATCGATCGTGATGCGGTTGAACGACTTGTTGGCGCCGTCCAGCATCAGGTCCTTGAGGACGCTTGGCGCCACTTTGGCGTCGGTGGCGATGTAGCCCAGCATGGTCGCCATGTTCGGGCGGATCATGCCTGCACCCTTGCTGATACCGGTAACGGTGACGGTCACGCCATCGTGCTGGAACTGGCGGCTGGCCCCCTTGGGCAGGGTGTCGGTGGTCATGATGCCGGTAGCGGCCTCAGCCCAGTTGTTTTCCGACAGGTTGTCGAGGGCGGCCTGCAGCGCGCCTTCGATCTTTTCGACCGGCAGCGGCTCGCCAATCACGCCGGTGGAAAACGGCAGTACCGACTCGGCCGGTACACCAGCCAGTTCGGCCAACTTGGCGCAGGTGCGCTCGGCGGCGGCCAGGCCTGGCGCGCCGGTGCCGGCGTTGGCGTTACCCGTGTTGGTCAGCAGGTAGCGCACGGTGCCCTGTACACGCTGCTTGGACAGGATCACCGGCGCGGCGCAGAAGGCGTTGAGGGTGAACACGCCAGCCACGCTGGAGCCTTCGGCACAGCGCATGACCACCACATCCTTGCGCCCCGGGCGCTTGATACCGGCAGAAGCGATACCGAGTTCAAAACCCGGAACCGGGTGCAGGGTGGGCAAAGGACCAAGACCAACAGCCATTAGAGCGCTCCTAGAAAAAACGATGATGTCGAAAAAGGGGCCGCTTCGCGCCCCATCGCGACACAAGGCCGCCCCCACAAGGATCGCGCCCGTTCATGGACGAGCGCGGTACCTGTGGGAGCGGCCTTGTGTCGCGAAAGGGCCGCAAAGCGGCCCCAGGCTTGTACAACGTAAGGTTCAGATCACTCGATCTGACCATGGCAATGCTTGAACTTCTTGCCCGAACCACACCAGCACGGCTCGTTGCGGCCCAGCTTCTGGTCATTGCGTACTGGCGCCGAGGCTACCGCTACTTCGGCACCCTCCTCGCTCAGTTGCTCACTTTCCAGGCCCGGTGCAGCGGCGTGCTGGAATTGCATGCGACTCGCCAGCTCTTCGGCTTCGCGGCGCAGGCGGGCTTCTTCTTCGGCCGGGTCTTCGCGGCGAACCTGTACGTGCGACAGCACGCGGATGGTGTCGCGCTTGATCGACTCCAACAGCTCCTGGAACAGGCTGAACGACTCGCGCTTGTACTCCTGCTTCGGGTTCTTCTGCGCATAACCACGCAGGTGAATACCGTGACGCAGGTGGTCCATGGTCGACAGGTGGTCTTTCCACAGGTCGTCCAGTACGCGCAGCAGAATCTGCTTCTCGAAGGTTCGCAGGGCGTCGAGACCGGCCTGGTCTTCCTTCTCGGTGTAGGCAGTGGTGATCTCGTTCAGCAGCTTCTCGCGCAAGGTCTCTTCGTAGAGGTGATCGTCCTCGTCGAGCCATTGCTGAATCGGCAACTTGATGGCGAAATCGCTGGCCAGCGAAGCCTCCAGGCCGGCTACGTCCCACTGCTCTGGCAGCGACTGCGGCGGAATGTGCTGGCTGATGGTAGCGTCCAGTACTTCCTTGCGGAATTCGACGATGGTGTCGCCAATGTTCTCGGCGGCCAGCAGGCTGTTGCGCATGTGGTAGATCACCTTGCGCTGCTCGTTGGCGACGTCGTCATATTCGAGCAATTGCTTACGAATGTCGAAGTTGCGGCCTTCGACCTTGCGCTGGGCTTTCTCGATAGCGTTGGTGACCATGCGGTGCTCGATGGCCTCGCCCGACTGCATGCCCAGTGCCTTCATGAAGTTCTTCACCCGGTCAGAGGCGAAGATGCGCATCAGGCTGTCTTCCAGCGACAGGTAGAAGCGGCTGGAACCCGGGTCGCCCTGACGACCGGAGCGGCCACGCAGCTGGTTGTCGATACGGCGCGATTCGTGACGCTCGGAAGCGATTACATGCAGGCCACCCGTCTCGATCACTTGCTGGTGACGCTTCTGCCAGTCGGCCTTGATCTGGGCGATCTGCTCGGCTGTCGGGTTTTCCAGGGCAGCCACTTCGGCTTCCCAGTTACCGCCCAGCAGGATGTCGGTACCACGGCCAGCCATGTTGGTGGCGATGGTCAGTGCACCTGGCGCGCCTGCTTGCGCGATGATCTCGGCTTCCTTCTCGTGATACTTGGCGTTGAGCACCTTGTGGTCGATCCCTTCCTTTTTCAGGAGGTTGGACATGTGCTCGGAAGTTTCAATGGTCGCGGTACCTACCAGCACCGGACGGCCCAGCTTCATGCTTTCCTTGATGTCGGCGATGATCGCAGCATATTTCTCGTCAGCGGTCAGGTACACCAGGTCGTTGTAGTCCTTACGCGCCAGTGGCTTGTTCGGCGGAATGACCATCACGTTCAGGCCGTAGATCGACTGGAACTCGAATGCTTCGGTGTCGGCGGTACCGGTCATGCCGGACAGCTTGGTGTACAGGCGGAAGTAGTTCTGGAAGGTGGTCGAAGCCAGAGTCTGGCTCTCGGCCTGGATGTTCAGGTTCTCTTTGGCTTCGATGGCCTGGTGCAGGCCCTCGGACAGGCGACGGCCCGGCATGGTACGGCCGGTGTGTTCGTCGATCAGCAGAACCTGACCGTCCTGGACGATGTACTCGACGTTGCGGTGGAACAGCTTGTGTGCACGAAGACCGGCGTAGACGTGTGTCAGCAAGCCCAGGTTGTGCGCGGAGTACAGGCTCTCGCCCTCAGCCAGCAGGCCCGCCTGGGCCAGCATCTCTTCGATGAACTGGTGACCGGCTTCATTCAGCTCCACCTGGCGACTCTTCTCGTCGATGGTGAAGTGGCCTTCCTGGGTGACCTGGCCTTCGACCTCTTCGATGTGCTGGGTGAGGCGCGGGATCAGGCGGTTGATCTCGATGTACAGCTTGGAGCTGTCCTCGGCCTGACCGGAAATGATCAGCGGGGTACGCGCTTCGTCGATGAGGATGGAGTCGACTTCGTCGATCACGGCGAAGTTCAGTTCACGCTGGAACTTCTCGTCCTGGCTGAACGCCATGTTGTCGCGCAGGTAGTCGAACCCGAATTCGTTGTTGGTGCCGTAGGTGATGTCGGCTGCATAGGCGGCGCGCTTTTCTTCCGGCGGCTGGAAGGCCGAGACGATACCGACCGACAGACCGAGGAACTCGTACAGCGGGCGCATCCAGTTGGCGTCACGGCGCGCCAGGTAGTCGTTGACGGTGACCACATGCACGCCCTTGCCGGACAATGCGTTGAGGTAGACGGCCAGGGTACCGACCAAGGTCTTGCCTTCACCGGTGCGCATTTCTGCGATCATACCCTCGTGCAGGGTCATGCCGCCGATCAACTGCACATCGAAATGGCGCATGCCCATTACACGCTTGCCGGCCTCACGGGCCACGGCGAAGGCTTCGGGCAGCAATTGGTCCAGTGTCTCGCCTTTGGCCAGGCGTTCCTTGAACTCTGCAGTCTTGCCCCGCAGTTGCTCGTCGGAGAGGGCCACCATCTTCTCTTCGAAGGCATTGACGATACTCACCGTCTTGAGCATGCGTTTCACTTCACGCTCGTTCTTGCTTCCAAAAAGTTTTTTTAACAAAGGCGCAAACATATCGGCAGGATCTTCCACACGTAGGGATGGAGGGCGGCCCCATGAGTCGCCCGTGCAGCCCATAGGCCGCATGCGAACGAGCATTCTACCCGGAAACGATGGTGAGGAAAGTGGTGGATTTCCACGATGCTGATACAGCGTTTTGGCAGGGGCCTGTTTTAGATAGGGGCATTTTCACTGAGTTCAAGGCTTGGCAACATGAAAGCTATCGAGAACCAGTCTTGTCTTTGGCTGCCTGTGCCCACGTCACCTCACGCGTACCCCCATGGCCTACAAACCCTCCCCCGCCCAGCCACCTTCCGCCCTGCTGCGCCAGGTGCGCCCGCTGCGCCTGCTGCTGAACCAGGCCGAGCGCCTGGAGCACTTGCAGCGCCTGCTGGAAAGCCAGTTGCAACCGGCTGCCCGCGAGCACTGCCATGTGGCGTCCTGGCGCGATGGTACTTTGTTGCTGGTGGTTACCGACGGCCATTGGGCAACCCGCCTGCGCTACCAGCAGAAGCGCTTGTTGGCGGCCCTGCAGGCCATGGAAGCATTCGGCAACCTAAGGCGCATCCTGTACAAGGTACAGCCGCCGCTGGTACCGGCCAAGCGTGGCGGGCATGCGGCCGAGCTTTCGAACAGCGCGGCCGAGAGCCTGCGCGACACCGCCGAGGGCATTACCGACCCCAAACTGCGTGCCGCACTGGAACGGTTGGCCGCCCACGCCCAGGGCAAGCCATAAAAAAGGCCACCCGAAGGTGGCCTTAATGAACTAGAGAGTGTTCGAACTTACACGGCCGCAACAGGGCGCATGTACGAGATCGGTGCCGTGCTGGCATCTTCGAAAGTGACCACTTCCCAGGCATCGGTTTCAGCAATCAGCTTGCGCAACAGCTGGTTGTTCAGCGCGTGGCCGGACTTGAAGCCCTTGAACTCGCCGATCAGGCTGTTGCCCAGCAGGTACAGATCGCCGATGGCGTCGAGGATCTTGTGCTTGACGAATTCGTCTTCGTAACGAAGGCCGTCTTCGTTGAGCACGCCGTCTTCATCGACCACGATGGCGTTCTCGACACTGCCACCCAACGCAAGGTTGTGCTTGCGCAGGTACTCAATGTCACGCATGAAGCCAAAAGTACGCGCGCGGCTGACTTCCTTCACGAACGACGTGCTGGAAAAGTCGACGCTGGCACTCTGGGTCCGGTTGCGAAGCACCGGGTGATCGAAATCGATCTCGAAGCTCACCTTGAAACCTTCGAAAGGCAGGAACGTGGCGCGCTTGTCGCCCTCTTCCACGGTTACCTCACGCAGGATGCGGATGAACTTCTTGGCTGCGTCCTGTTCTTCCAGGCCGGCAGACTGAATCAGGAATACAAAAGGACCGGCGCTGCCATCCATGATCGGCACTTCCGAGGCGGAGAGCTCGACGTAGGCGTTATCGATGCCCAGGCCCGCCATGGCGGAGAGCAGGTGCTCGACCGTATCGACCTTGACGTCACCGTTGACCAACGTCGTCGACATGGTTGTCTCGCCGACGTTGGCCGCACGCGCAGGGATCTCGACCACAGGGTCGAGGTCGGCGCGGCGGAAGACGATGCCGGTGTCAACAGGTGCAGGCTTGAGGGTCAGGTAAACCTTCTCCCCGGAGTGCAGACCGACACCTGTGGCACGGATGGTATTCTTCAGGGTGCGTTGTTTAATCATGGCATTGGCCGCTTCAGCGCAAATTGCGAACAGGTATCAACAAAGGCTGGGGATGATAACAGACCCAACCTTTGATGAATACCAATCACCTTTATACCCCTGATAAATTCCATTAATCAGCCTGACGACGCAGGAATGCCGGGATATCGAGGTAGTCCAGGTCATCCTGAGGGTTCAGTTTAGCGGCTGCGGCAGCACCTGCATGCGCCTGGTTGCGCATGACGGTCGGGCGCTCCAGGTCACGGTAGTTGACCGCTGGCTGCTCTTGGCGCACCGGCGCAGGATTGGACGCTTCGTACGCCTGCTGGGCAGTCTGCAGGGTATTGTCGACCACCTTCACAGGCTTCTCGATGCGTGCGCCCAGACCAGTGGCCACCACGGTCACGTGCAGTTCGTCACGCATGTCCGGGTCGATCACGGTGCCGACCTTGACCATCGCGTGGTCGGAGGCGAAGGCTTCGATGATGCTACCCACGTCGGAGTACTCACCCAGCGACAGGTCCGGGCCTGCGGTGATGTTCACCAGGATACCGCGGGCGCCCTGCAGGTTGACGTCTTCCAGCAGCGGGTTACGGATAGCTGCCTCGGTGGCTTCACGTGCACGGTTCGGGCCGCTGGCGCAGCCAGTACCCATCATGGCCATGCCCATTTCACCCATCACGGTGCGCACGTCGGCGAAGTCGACGTTGATCATGCCTGGGCGCTTGATGATGTCGGAGATACCGCGTACGGCACCGGCCAGTACATCGTCAGCCTTGGCGAAGGCAGACAGCAGGCTGGCATCCTTGCCCAGGATGGTCAGCAGCTTCTCGTTGGGGATGGTGATCAACGAGTCGACGCTTTCAGCCAGCATGCGGATGCCTTCATCGGCGATCTGCATGCGCTTGCGGCCTTCGAACGGGAACGGACGGGTCACCACTGCAACGGTGAGGATACCCATTTCCTTGGCCACTTCGGCAATGATTGGCGCTGCGCCGGTACCGGTGCCGCCACCCATGCCGGTGGTGATGAACACCATGTTGGTGCCCTGCAGCACTTCAGCGATGCGCTCACGGTCTTCCAGCGCGGCCTGACGGCCGACTTCCGGATTGGCACCGGCACCCAGGCCCTTGGTCACACCCGTGCCCAATTGCAGGATGGTGCGCGCGCCAATGTTTTTCAGCGCCTGGGCATCGGTGTTGGCGCAGATGAATTCCACGCCTTCGATGCTGCTCTTGACCATGTGATTGACGGCGTTGCCGCCACCACCACCAACGCCGATCACTTTGATGACCGGACTTTGCGGGACGTTGTCTACGAGCTCGAACATTTTCCCTCTCCTTACAGTTCTCTAGTTGTTGCGCCTACCACTACTGCTTTGAAACTTAGAAGTTGCCCTGGACCCACTTCTTGAAGCGTTCAAGCACTGGGGCCTTCGGTTCATCGCCATAGCTGTTGCTGCTGCTGTTGCTGTTACCGGTCAGGGCCAAATCCTCGGACTGCTTCAGCAGGCCGTAGGTGAGCAAGCCCACACCGGTGGAATAGATCGGGTTGCGCACCACGTCGCTCAGCCCCCGAACGCTGTGCGGCACGCCCAGGCGTACCGGCATGTGGAAGATTTCCTCGGCCAGTTCCACGGCGCCTTCCATCTTCGCGGTGCCGCCAGTGAGGACGATGCCGGCGGGCACCAGGTCTTCGTAGCCGCTGCGGCGCAGTTCGGCCTGGATCAGGGTAAAGAGCTCGTCGTAACGTGGCTCCACCACCTCGGCCAGGGCCTGGCGCGACAGCTCGCGCGGTGGGCGATCGCCCACGCTCGGCACCTTGATGGTCTCGCCAGCGCCAGCCAGTTTGGCCAAGGCACAGGCGTAGCGGATCTTGATTTCTTCGGCGTACTGGGTCGGGGTCCGCAGGGCCATGGCAATGTCGTTGGTCACCTGGTCGCCGGCAATCGGGATGACCGCCGTGTGGCGGATGGCGCCCTCGGTGAAGATGGCGATGTCGGTGGTGCCGCCACCGATGTCTACCAGGCACACGCCCAGTTCTTTTTCATCATCGGTCAGCACCGAGTAGGCCGAAGCCAGCTGTTCGAGGATGATGTCGTCGATTTCCAGGCCGCAGCGGCGCACACACTTCTCGATGTTCTGGGCGGCGTTGACGGCGCAAGTGACCACGTGAACCTTGGCTTCCAGACGCACGCCAGACATGCCCAGCGGCTCGCGCACGCCTTCCTGGTTGTCGATCACATAGTCCTGCGGCAAGGTGTGCAGCACGCGCTGGTCGGCCGGAATCGCCACGGCCTGGGCGGCGTCGAGTACGCGCTCCAGGTCGGCCAGGCTGACCTCGCGGTCACGGATGGCAACGATGCCGTGGGAGTTCAGGCTGCGGATGTGATTACCGGCCACACCGACGAACGCCGAGTGGATACGGCAGCCGGCCATCAGCTGCGCCTCTTCCACGGCGCGCTGGATCGACTGCACGGTGGACTCGATGTTCACCACCACGCCTTTTTTCAGGCCACGGGACGGATGGGTGCCGATCCCGACGATTTCCAGGGTGCCGTCTTCGCCCACTTCGCCCACCAGCGCCACCACCTTGGAGGTGCCAATGTCCAGCCCGACGATCATTTTGCCGCTATGCGCGTTTGCCATGGTCCTGCCTCTCTCTAATTCTTCGCAACGGCGGGTTGGGCCGTCGTCGGTGCAATCGGTTCCCGCCAACCAACGGCAAGTCCGTTGGAATAACGCAGATCAATGCGGGCGATAGTGGTGATCTGGTCTTTGAGTGTCTTGTCGTAAATGGCAATGAAACGGCGCATCTTCTCCACCAGATGATCGCGCCCCAGCAGCAACTCGATGCCTGGCCCGGCACTGCTCGCACCAGTGGTCAGGAACCAGCTGCCTCGCTCGCGCAGCTCCAGGCGAGCGATGGAAAAGCCCAAGGGGCGCAGCATCTGGCTCAATACCTGATACTGCTGCATGACTTGTTGCTGAGCACGCTGCGGCCCGGCCAGCTGCGGCAGGTGCTCATAGTTGGCCAGCTCGCGCGGGGTGAAAGCCTGACCCTGGTTGTTGAGCAGGGCTGCGTCCCCCCAGCGTGCCACCGGCAGCTGCTCTTCAAGGCGGATCACCACCTCGTCGGGCCACACCCGGCGCACTTCGGCGTGGGCGATCCACGGCATCTGCTCGAGCTCGGCCCGCATCGCCGGCAGGTCGACGCTGAAGAAGCTCGCCGCCACGTAGGGCGCGATACGCTGCTGCACCGATTGCTGACTGATGTAGCTGAGGTCGCCCTGCACATCGATCTTGGTGATCGGGCGGTCGGCGTACGGCATCAGGCGAATGGCGCCCTCGTAGGCACCAAAGCCGGCCGCCACCAGCAACACCGGCCACAGCAAGCGCTTAAGGCCGCCCAGGCTTGGCCGGGGCAGGCGCGCCGATACGGGCTCGTCGGCCACCAGCCGGCTGGCACCACGCGGCACCGGCTTGCTACGGCCGGTAACGGGTTGCTGCTGACGTATCATCGCGCCTTGCATGGTTATTAACCTCGCGTCGCCACGCTTTCGGCCAGGATTGCCAGCACCAGTTGCTGGAAGTCCAGGCCAGCCGCGCGGGCCGCCATGGGCACCAGGCTATGATCTGTCATGCCTGGTGCGGTGTTGACTTCGAGCAGCCAGAACTGGCCCTGCTCGTCCTGCATCACGTCCAACCGCCCCCAGCCTTCGATGCCAATGGCATCGCAGGCGCGCGCGGTCAGGTCGATCAGTTCCTGTTCCTTGACGCTATCCAGCCCGCACGGGATGCGGTACTGGGTATCGTTGGCGATGTACTTGGCGTCGTAGTCGTAGAACACGTGCGGCGTACCCAGGGCGATCGGCGGCAGCACCTGGCCGCGCAGTACCGCGATGGTGAACTCCGGACCGTGGATCCACTGCTCCACCAGTACCTGGGAATCGTATTTGGCGGCGTCCTGCCAGGCGGCGACCAGTTCCTGGGCGCTGTTCACCTTGGCCATGCCGATGCTAGAGCCTTCATGGGCGGGTTTGACGATAAGCGGGAAGCCCAGTTCCGTACCGGCCTGCAAACAATCGCTTTCGCTCGCCAGCACCGCGTGGCGTGGCGTGGGAATGCCCAGACTCTGCCACACCTGCTTGGTGCGCAGCTTGTCCATCGCCAGCGCCGAAGCCAGGATGCCGCTGCCGGTGTAGGGGATGCCCAGGCACTCCAGCAAACCCTGCATGCTCCCGTCTTCACCGCCACGGCCGTGGAGGATGATGAAGGCGCGGTCAATCTTCTCGCTCTGCAGGCGTGCGAGCAGGTCGTCACCGACGTCGATGCCAACCACGTCGACGCCGGCAGTGCTCAGCGCATCGATCACTGCGGCGCCAGATTTCAGCGACACCTCACGCTCGGCGCTCTTGCCACCGTACAGCACGGCGACGCGGCCGAACGCCTTGACGTCCAGGGTCGACTGCAGCTTGTCGTAGGCGCTGGTCATTTCGACTTCTCCTGCTTGGCGCCTGCGAACAGCGGGCTTTTCATCAACTGCGGGGCCAGGCCGCCGACATCACCGGCACCCTGACAGATCAAAATGTCGCCAGCGCGCAGCAGTGGCTTGACCAGCGGTGCCAGCTCGACGCCGCGCTCGATGTAGATCGGGTCCAGCTTGCCGCGCTGGCGGATGCTGTGGCACAGCTGACGGCTGTCGGCACCGGGGATCGGCTCTTCGCCGGCCGGGTAGACCTCCATCAGCAGCAGCACGTTGGCATCGCCCAGCACCTGGACGAAATCGTCGTACAGGTCGCGGGTGCGGCTGTAGCGGTGCGGCTGGTAGACGATCACCAGGCGGCGGCTTGGCCAGCCACCGCGCACAGCCTTGATCACCGCCGCCACTTCGGTGGGGTGATGACCGTAGTCGTCGACCAGCATCACACTGCCGCCTTCGACCGGCAGCTCGCCGTATACCTGGAAGCGACGACCGACACCCTGGAAGCCGGACAGGCCCTGGACGATGGCCTCGTCAGTAATGCCTTCGTCAGTGGCGATGGCGATGGTCGCCAGGGCGTTGAGCACGTTGTGGTTGCCGGGCATGTTCACCGAAACCTCCAACGGCTCGCGATCACGGCGCAGCACGGTGAAGTGGGTCTGCATGCCCTGCTGACGCACATTGATGGCGCGGATGTCGGCCTCTTCGCTGAAGCCGTAGGTCACGGTAGGACGCTTGACCTGCGGCAGGATCTCGCGAACCACCGGGTCGTCCAGGCACATCACCGCCAGCCCATAGAACGGCAGGTTGTGCAGGAACTCGACGAAGGTTTTCTTCAGCTTGTTGAAGTCACCTTCGTAGGTCGCCATGTGGTCGGCGTCGATGTTGGTGACAACCGCGACCATCGGCTGCAGGTGCAGGAAGCTGGCATCGCTTTCGTCTGCTTCAGCGATCAGGTAGCGGCTGGTGCCCAGCTGCGCATTGGTACCGGCAGCGGTAAGACGGCCACCGATAACGAAGGTTGGGTCCAGGCCACCGGCGGCGAACACTGAAGCCAGCAGGCTGGTCGTGGTGGTCTTGCCGTGAGTACCGGCAACGGCCACGCCATGGCGGTAACGCATCAGCTCGGCGAGCATCTCGGCACGCGGCACAACCGGAATGCGCCGCTCCAGTGCGGTGGCAACTTCCGGGTTGGCCGGGTTGATGGCGCTGGACACCACCAACACATCGGCGGTGGCAGCGTTCTCGGCGCGGTGGCCGACGAAGATCTCAGCGCCAAAGGACTCCAGGCGCTCGGTCACCGGCGAGGCTTTAAGGTCCGAACCGGACACTTCATAGCCCAGGTTCAGCAACACTTCGGCAATACCGCACATGCCCACGCCGCCGATGCCGACGAAGTGAATGCGGCGAATACGGCCCATCTTCGGCTGGGGCATGGCTTTCTGGCTCTCAACCATGGGCCACCTCCAGGCAGATATCGACCACGGTGCTGGTTGCAGCAGGTTTGGCCAGGCGCCGTGCGGTGCCAGCCATGACGTTGAGTTTCTCGGGTTGCATCAGCACCTCGTTCAGGCGTTCAGCGAGTTGCGCTGCGCCAGTTGTCGCTTGTGGCATCAGGAAGGCAGCGCCTTCGCGGGCCAGATATTGGGCGTTGTGGGTCTGGTGATCGTCGATCGCGTGGGGCAAAGGCACCAGCATCGAAGGCAGGCCTGCTGCCGCCAGTTCGCTGACAGTCAGGGCACCGGCTCGGCACACCACCAGGTCGGCCCAGCCATAAGCTTGAGCCATGTCGTTGATGAAGGGCTCTACCTGAGCCTCGACGCCCACCTCGTGATAACGCTCGGCGGTGATCGGTGCGTGCTGCTTGCCTGCCTGGTGGAACACCTCTGGCCGCAGCGCCGCGGGCACTTCAGACAGGGCCTTAGGCAACAATTTGTTCAATGGTTCCGCACCCAGGCTGCCACCTAGCACCAACAGGCGTGCGCGGCGCTCGCCCAAGGGCACGCGTTGCGCGTCCATGAAGAGTTCCGGGCGCACCGGGTTGCCGGTGGTGCGACGCTTGTCGCTGGCCTCGAAGGTGTTCGGGAAAGCTTCGCAGACCCGCGCCGAGAGTGGCACCAGCAACCGATTGGCGGTACCGGCCCTGGCGTTCTGCTCATGGATCACCAGTGGCACGCCGCACAGCCGCGCGGCCACGCCGCCGGGGCCGGTCACATAGCCGCCAAAGCCCAAGACACATACGGGCTTGAGCTGGCGAATGATGCGCCGTGCCTGCAGCACGGCCTTGACCAACGTGAAAGGCGCCTTGAGCAACGACAGCTTGCCCTTGCCGCGCAAGCCGCTGACCTGAATCAGGTGCAATGGCAAGCCTGCCTGTGGCACCAACTCGTTCTCGATGCCACGCGGGGTGCCCAACCAGTGCACGCTGTAATCGCGCTTCTGGAACTCACGGGCGCAGGCCAGCGCCGGGAATACGTGCCCCCCGGTGCCGCCGGCCATGATCAATACATTTTTGCCTTCAGCGGCCATGACTGGTCTCCTCGGCAAAATCGCTTTCGCTGAATTCGTGCTCCTCACTGCCCAGATGCGTGCGGCTCTCCCACTCGATGCGCAGCAACAGGCCTACGCAGGCGCAGCAGATCACCAGCGAGCTCCCCCCGTAACTGAGAAACGGCAGGGTCAGGCCCTTGGTCGGCAGCAGGCCGACGTTCACACCGATGTTGATCAGGAACTGGCCAATCCACAGGAAAGCCAGGCCGAACGCCATGTAGGCGGCAAAGAACTGTTTGGCCTTCTCGGCCCACAGGCCGATGTACAGGGCGCGCACGGTGACGAACACGAACAGCGCGACGGTCAGCAGCGAGCCAACCACGCCCAGTTCTTCCGCCAGGACCGAGAACACGAAGTCGGTGTGCGCTTCAGGCAGGTAGAACTGCTTCTGCACGCTGTTGCCCAGGCCAACGCCCAGCCACTCGCCACGGCCGAAGGCGATCAGTGCCTGGGTCAGCTGGTAGCCGGAGCCGAACTGATCGGCCCAGGGGTCAGTGAACGTAATAAGGCGCGCCATCCGGTAGGGCTGCGCCTGAACCAGAACAAATACCGCCAGCACCGCCAGCACCACCATCAGGCTGAAGCGGAACAGCCCCACCCCTCCCAAAAACAACATGGCCGCCGCCGCGCCCATCATCACCACCGTGGCGCCAAAGTCCGGTTCCATCAGCAGCAAGGCGGCCATGGGCAGCAGTACGATGAACGGCTTGAAGAAGCCCATCCAGGTTTCGCGTACCTCGGTCTGTCGGCGTACCAGGTAGCCGGCCAGGTAGATGACCACGAACACCTTGGCGATTTCCGAAGGCTGCACGTTGAAGAAGCTGAAACCGATCCAGCGCATGGAGCCGTTAACCTCACGGCCGATACCCGGCACCAGGACCAGTACCAGCAGGCCGAAGGCGCCAAGCAGCATCATGAAGCCCATGCGCTGCCAGGTGGCGATCGGCACCAGCATGGTTGCACCACAGGCCACCAGGCCAAGGAACACGTACACCAGATGGCGGAACATGTGATACAGCGGGTTGCCGGACTGTACAGCAGCCACTTCCGAAGAGGCCGAAGTGATCATCACCAGGCCCAGACCCAGCAAGGCCAGGCAACCGGCGAGCATCGGGAAGTCCAGGTCGACGCCACGGCCGCTGATCAGCGGCGACGGGTAGGGTTTGAAGATGCCGAAGATCATGCAAGACCTCCCGCTGCCTGGGCGAACAGACGCCCCCGTTCCTCGAAGTTCTTGAACATGTCGAGGCTGGCGCATGCTGGCGACAGCAGCACGGCATCGCCGGCCTGGGCCAGCTCGGCACACTGCTGTACGGCATCGTCAAGCGTCTTGACCCGAACCAGTGGCACGGCATCGCCCAAGGCCTCGGCCAGGCGCTCGGCATCACGGCCGAGCAATACCACGGCGCGGCAGAAACGCTTGACCGGCTCGCGCAGCGCAGTGAATTCAGCACCTTTGCCGTCACCACCGGCGATCAGCACCAACTTGCCTTCGATATCGGCGCCCAGGCCTTCGATGGCGGCCAGGGCAGCACCGACGTTGGTGGCCTTGGAATCGTCGTACCAGTTCACGCCATTACGCTCGCGTACCCACTGGCACCGGTGGGCCAGGCCACCGAACTCGCGCAGGGCCGCGAGCATGGGCTCGAACGGCAGGCCGGCAGCATGCCCCAGGGCCAGCGCCGCCAGGGCGTTGCTCTGGTTGTGAGCACCGCGAACCTTCAGTTCACGCGCCGGCATCAGCGTCTGGAACTCGAACGCCAGGTATTTTTCACCGTCCACTTCACGCAGGCCAAACGCTTTGAAGTCGGGCGAGTTGAGGCCGAAGGTCCAGCATGGTCGGCCTTCCACCGGCAGCGGCCGGCTCAGGGCGTCCTGGCGGTTGACCACCACCTGGCGGGCACCGCGGAAAATCCGGTGCTTGGCCAGGTGGTAGGCCGGAAGGCCGCTATAGCGGTCCATGTGGTCTTCGCTGATGTTCAGAACAGTCGCCACTTCGGCGTTGAGCTGGTCAGTGGTTTCCAGCTGGAAGCTGGAAAGCTCCAGCACGTACAGCTCGATGTCATCGGCCAGCAGGTCGAGCGCCGGGGTACCGAGGTTACCGCCCACGGCCACTCGCTTGCCGGCCTTGGCGGCCATTTCACCGACCAGCGTCGTGACGGTGCTCTTGGCGTTGGAACCGCTGATGGCAATGATCGGCGCCTTGGCATGGCGAGCAAACAGCTCTATGTCGCCAGACAGCTTCACGCCACGCGCGGCCGCCTGCTGCAAGGCCGGCGTGGCCAAGGCCAGACCGGGGCTCACGTACAACTCGTTGGCGCGGCACAGGAAGTCCACGTCCAGTTCACCACAGCGCACTTCCACCTGCGGGTAATCACGACGCAGGGTTTCCAGTTCCGGCGGTTGCTCGCGGGTATCGGCGACCGCAAAGGCAATGCCCCGGCTCGCCAGGAAGCGAACCAGGGACATGCCGCTCTTGCCGAGGCCGACAACGATGCGGAATTGGTCGGAAGCGATCAAAGACACGCTCATCTACCTCAGTTTCAGGGTTGCAAGGCCAATCAGTACCAGGATCACGGTGATGATCCAGAATCGGACGATCACCCGGGGCTCTGGCCAGCCCTTGAGTTCAAAGTGGTGGTGGATCGGCGCCATGCGGAACACGCGCTTGCCGGTCAGCTTGAAGGAAGCGACCTGGATGACCACCGACAGGGTTTCCACCACGAAGATGCCGCCCATGATGAACAGCACGATTTCCTGGCGCACGATGACGGCGATGGTGCCCAGCGCGGCGCCCAGCGCCAGCGCGCCGACGTCACCCATGAACACTTGCGCCGGGTATGTGTTGAACCACAGGAAGCCCAAGCCGGCACCGATCAGCGCGCCGCAGAACACGATCAGCTCGCCCGAGCCCGGCACGTAGGGGATCAGCAGGTACTCGGCAAACTTCACGTTACCCGACAGGTAGCAGAAGATGCCCAGCGCGCCGCCGACCATCACCGTCGGCATGATTGCCAGGCCGTCAAGGCCATCGGTGAGGTTGACCGCGTTGCTCGAGCCGACAATGACGAAGTAGGTCAGTACGACGAAGCCGACGCCCAGTGGAATGGTGACATCCTTGATGAACGGCAGGATCAGCGTGGTCTCGACGCTGGTTGGCGCCGTCTTGTACAGGAACACTGCCGCCGCCAGGCCGAACACCGACTGCCAGAAGTACTTCCAGCGGCTCGGAAGGCCACGGGAGTTCTTTTCGATCACCTTGCGGTAGTCATCGACCCAGCCAATGGCACCGAACGCCAGGGTGACGATCAGCACAACCCAAACATAGCGGTTGCTCAGGTCGGCCCACAGCAAGGTGCTGACGGCGATGGCCGACAGGATCAGCGCACCACCCATGGTCGGGGTGCCGGACTTGGACAGGTGCGATTGCGGGCCGTCGTTACGCACGGCCTGGCCGATCTGGCGAATTTGCAGGGTACGGATCATCCAGGGGCCCAGCCACAGCGCCAGGGACAATGCGGTCAGTACGCCAAGAATCCCGCGCAGGGACAGGTACTGAAAGACCGCAAAGCCTTTGTGGAACTGTTGCAGATACTCGGCCAACAGCAGCAGCATTAATGTTTCTCCCCGCTGGCACCGCACAATGCCGCTACGACGTTTTCCATCGCAGCGCTGCGCGAGCCCTTGATCAAGATAGTGGTGTCACTGGCATTCTCGGCGCTAACCGCATCGATCAGCTCAGCTTGAGTAGCGAAATGGCGGCCATTGGCGCCGAACGCCTTGACCGCATGTGTCATGTTGGAACCCACTGCGTACAGGGCGTCGACCTTGCCACGCGCGTAGTCACCCACCTGACGGTGGCCTTCTTCCGCCCATTGCCCCAATTCGCCGATATCCCCAAGCACCAGAACGGTGCGTCCGGAAAAGCCGGCGAGTATATCAATGGCTGCGCACATAGAGGTGGGATTTGCGTTGTAACTGTCGTCGATTACCCGTACCCCGTTCGGCGCGATCTGCGCCACGGTACGCCCCTTGACCGGTTGCACCGCAGCCAGGCCGGCGGCGATGCCGCTCAGGCTCAGACCAACGGCATGTGCAGCGGCGGCGGCGGCCAAGGCATTGCTGACGTTGTGTTCACCCAGCACATTGAGTTGCACGGCTACCGTTTCACCGGCGCCATGCAGGGTGAAGGACGGGCAGCCACGGGCATCGCGACCAATGTCTGACGCGTGGAAATCGGCCTTCGGGTTGCTGCGTGCGAAACTGACAACCTTGTGCGCACCGGCACGCGCCTTCCAGATATCAAAGGCTTTGTCGTCCAGGTTGAGAATGGCAATACCGCCTTCGCCCAGGCCTTCGAGAATCTCGCCCTTGGCTTCGACGATCTTTTCCGGGCCGCCGAATTCACCAACGTGGGCAGTACCGGCATTGTTGATAATGACCACCTGCGGTTGCGTCAGGCCCACGGTGTAGCGGATTTCGCCAATGCGCGAGGCGCCCAGCTCGATCACTGCTGCGCTGTGCTCCGGTGCAATCTCCAGCAGTGTCAGCGGTGCACCGAGGTCATTGTTCAAGTTGCCGCGGGTAGCGTGCACCAGGCCACGGGTACGCAGGATGCTGGCGAGCATTTCCTTGACCGTGGTCTTGCCGCTGGAACCGGTAATGGCCACTACAGGCTTGTCGAAAGCCGCGCGGTTCAGGGCGCCGAGCTGACCCAGTGCTACCCGGCAATCCTTGACCAGCAGCTGCGGCAGGTCGACACCGGCCACTTCACGCTCGACCAGGGCAGCCACTGCGCCTTTGGCTTTCACATCCGCCAGGTAGTCATGGCCATCGAAACGCGGGCCGGCCAGGGCGACGAACAGCTGCCCGGCGCTGACACTGCGGCTATCGATGCTGACGCCGGTGAACGTGGCGTCGCCACCGATGTGTTGACCCTTCAGTGCTGTGGTCAGCTGGCTGAGTGACAACGGCTTAAGCATGTGGAGCCTCCCAGGCTGCAAGTGCCTTTTCGGCTTCGGTCAAATCGGAGAAATCATGGCGCTCGCCATTGATCTCCTGGTAATCCTCGTGCCCCTTGCCGGCCAGCACGATCACATCGTTGGCAGCGGCGGTGGCAATCAGGTGCGCAATGGCTTCGCCACGCCCGGCGACGAACTCGACGTCGTCAGGCCTGGTGAAACCGGGGCGAATGTCATCGAAGATGCGCGACGGATCTTCAGTACGCGGGTTGTCGTCGGTGACCAGTACGCGGTCGGCCAGGCGCTCGGCCACTTCGGCCATCAGCGGGCGCTTGCCGCGATCACGGTCACCGCCGCAGCCGAACAGGCACAACAGTTTGCCATGAGCGTGCGGGCGCAGGGCCTCGAGTACTTTTTCAAGTGCATCCGGCGTGTGCGCATAGTCGACCACCACCAGCGGCTTGTCGCCGCCACCCAGGCGCTGCATGCGGCCTACCGGCCCCTGCAGTTGCGGCGTGACCTTGAGGATCTCGTCCAGCGCATAGTCCAGCGCCAGCAGGGTCGCGACAGCGGCCAGCATGTTGCTCAGGTTGAAGCGACCCAGCAGTTGGCTGCGCAAGATACGCTCACCTTGGGCGGTGACGAGGGTGGCGCGCACGCCATCGTCACTGAATACGGCTTCGCGGCAGAACAGCGAGGCTTCAGGGTTTTCCAGGCTGTAGCTCAGCAGCCGGGTTTCGATATGGTCGACACTCGGGCGACGCGCAAAGTCGGCCGCCAGACGACGACCAAAGTCGTCATCCAGGTTGACCACCTGGCAACGCAGGCTCGGCCAGGCGAACAGCTTGGCCTTGGCGGCCTCATAGGCTTCCATGCTGCCGTGATAGTCGAGGTGGTCGCGGGACAGGTTGGTCATCACCGCGATGTCGAATTCCAGTGCGGCAACCCGGCCTTGCTCCAGGGCATGGGAAGACACTTCCATGGCCACGGCCTTGGCGCCGCCTTTCTTGAGGTCGTTGAGGGTCGATTGCACGGCAATCGGGTCGGGCGTGGTCAGACGGCCGCTCTGCAACTCGCCGTAGAAACCGGTCCCCAGGGTGCCAATCAGGCCGCAGCGCTGGCCAAGCAGGTCGAGTGCCTGGGCTACCAGTTGGGTCACGCTTGTCTTGCCGTTGGTACCGGTCACGCCGACCAGATTCAACTGGCGGCTCGGTTCACCGTAGAAGCGCCCGGCGATGTCTGACAGCTGAGCGATCAGGCCTTTGACCGGAATCAGCGGCGCATCGGTCAGCGGCAGCACGCTGGCACCCTGCTCTTCATAGGCCACGGCGGCAGCGCCACGGGCCAGGGCATCGGCGATATGCTCGCGGCCATCGACCTTGGCACCCGGCACCGCCAGGAACAAGTCACCCGGGCGCACATTACGGCTGTCCAGGGTCAGCTCACGAATCAATGGATCACGGCTGGCGTGGGCGAAAAGTTTGCTTAGTGGCATTGTCATCATCCACGCCCTCCCTTGGCGGCTGCTGCATTGACTTGCGATTGCACGGCGGGTGCAGGTGCAGGTGGCGGCAGGTTGTCTGGCGGCACGTTCATCAGGCGCAGGGTGCCGGACATGACCTTGCTGAATACAGGCGCCGATACCAGACCACCGAAGTAGCCGCCCTTGCCCGGCTCGTCGATGACCACAACGATGGCGTAGCGCGGGTCGCTCATTGGCCCGAAGCCGGCGAACAGCGAGCGGTAGGCGTTTTCGGTGTATCCCTTGGCACCCACGGTGGCCTTACGCGCGGTGCCGGACTTGCCGGCCACGTGATAGAACGGCACCTGGGCACGGAAGACGCCGCGCGGCGCTTCGATCACCTGCTGCAGCATGCCTTGAACAGTTTCGGCGACATCCTTCGGAATGGCCTGCACGGCTTCCGGCGCCTTGTCGACCTTGATGATCGACAGCGGCACCATCTTGCCGTCGTTGGCCAGCGCCGCGTAGGCATGCACCAGCTGCAGGGCAGTCACCGATACGCCGTAGCCATAGGACAGGGTTGCGGTCTCGGCCTTGCGCCACTCACGGTGGTTGGGCAGGTTGCCGACACGCTCACCCGGGAAGCCAAGACCGGTGTACTGGCCCAGGCCGACCTGGGACATGACCCGGTAGATGGCCTCGCCGCCGATGTCGAAGGCGATCTTGCTCATGCCAACGTTACTGGAGTTGATCAGGATGCCGGTCAAATCAAGAATCGGGCCCTCGCTGCGCGACACGTCCTTGATGGTGTAGCGACCGATCTGCAGGCTGCCAGGGTACACCTCGACCTTGTCGGTAGTCTTCCAGCGGCCGCTCTGCAACGCCGCACTCATGGAGATCGGCTTGACCGTGGAGCCAGGCTCGAACACGTCGATGATCGCCCGGTTGCGCATGGCCGCCGGGAACATGCTACGGCGGTTGTTGGGGTTGTAGGTCGGCTGGTTGACCATGGCCAGGACCTCACCGGTCTTGACGTCCATGATCACCAGGCTGCCGGCCTTGGCGTCCTGTTCGGCAATGGCATTGCGCAGCTCGCGGGTAGCCAGGTACTGCAGGCGCAGGTCTATCGACAACGCCAAGGTCTTCCCGGCCTTGGCGTTCTTGGTTACCTGAATGTCCTTGATCAGCCGGCCGCGCCGGTCCTTGATCACCTGGCGCTTGCCGGGCACACCGGCTAGCCACTCGTCATAGGCCAGCTCCACCCCTTCACGACCGTGGTCGTCGAGGTCGGTAAAGCCGACCATGTGTGCAGTCACATCGCCGGCCGGATAGAAGCGGCGGAATTCTTCCAGGCCGTACACACCAGGCACTTTAAGGTCGAGCACGTGCTGGCCCTGCTCGGGGGTCAGCCCCCGGACCAGGTAGATGAACTCTTTGTTGGCCTGCTGGGTCAGGCGCTCGATCAACTGCTGCGGGTTTTGCCCCAGCGCAGCGGCCAATTGCGGCCAGCGCTCCCTGGAGGCCTGCATCTCTTTGGGGTTGGCCCACAAGGTGGTGACCGGGGTACTCACGGCCAACGGCTCACCGTTGCGGTCGGTAATCAAGCCGCGGTGCGCCGGGATGGGGATGTGACGCAGGCTGCGTGCATCGCCCTGGCCCTTGAGGAAGTCACGGTCAACTACCTGGAGGTCGATGATGCGCCAGCAAATGGCGCCGACCATGATCGCCAGCAAGCCGATCACTACGCGGAAGCGCCACGGGTAGAGTGCACCTTCGAGCTTCATCATGGCGCCACCATCCGGACTTCGTCAGCTGATGGCACGCGCATCTTCAACTGCTCGGAGGCCAGGCTCTCGATGCGGCTGGCAGCAGTCCAGGTACTCTGCTCAAGAATCAGCCGGCCCCATTCGGCCTGAGCCTTGTCGCGCTCGTTCAATTCACCGTACAGGGTGTTGAGCAGTTGACGGTTCCAGTGCGCACTGTAGGACACGGCAATGGCCGAAACCAGCACGCCGACAAACAGCAGAAGCATCAGGAAGCTTCCGCCTGGCAAGGGTTTGGCAAGTAGCCTGCTCACCGCAGCTTCTCCGCCACGCGCATCACGGCGCTACGCGACCGCGGGTTGGCCTTGAGCTCAGCCTCGGAGGCGAACTGAGCCTTGCCGATGAGCTTGATTTTCGGCTCGAAGACCTTGTGCTGAACCGGCAGATTGCGCGGCAGATTGTCAGCCTCACCCTTGACCAGCTTGCGCATGAACAGTTTGACGATACGATCTTCCAGCGAGTGGAAACTGATGACCGCCAAGCGACCACCGACTTCGAGCGCATCGAGCGCAGCCTCAAGGCCAGCCTCCAGGTCGCCCAGCTCGTTGTTGACGTGAATGCGAAGGCCCTGGAAGGCACGGGTAGCCGGGTTCTTGCCCTTTTCCCATGCCGGGTTGGCCACTTTGAGCACCTCCGCCAGGTCGGCGGTACGGGTGAAGGGCTGTTTTTCACGGCGCTCGACCACGGCACGCGCCATGCGCCCGGCAAAGCGTTCTTCGCCGTACTCCTTGAAGACGCGGGCGATTTCTTCCACGGGCGCAGTGGCGATGAACTCGGCGGCACTGATGCCCTGGTCCGGGTTCATGCGCATGTCCAGCGGGCCATCATTGAGGAAGCTGAAGCCACGCTCTGGGTCATCCAGCTGCGGCGAGGACACGCCCAGGTCCAGCAACACACCACTGACCTTGCCGTGCAGGCCGCGCGCTGCAACTTCCGCACCCAGCTCGGCAAAACTGCGCTGCACAATGACAAAGCGGCCGTCTTCGGCCGCCAGCGCTTGCCCCGTGGCAATCGCCTGTGGATCTTTGTCGAAGCCCAAGAGCCGCCCTTGCGGCCCGAGCTTGCTGAGAATCAGACGGCTGTGTCCGCCACGGCCGAAAGTGCCGTCCAGATAGCAACCGTCGGCGCGCAGGGCCAATGCCTCGACAGCTTCGTCGAGCAGGACGGTAATGTGGTTGAAGCCGCTATCTATGGTCACAGGATCAGGTCACGCAATTCGTCGGGCATGGCGCCCGGTTGTTGAATAGCTGCAAGGTCAGCTGCCGAAACCGCGTTCCAGGCATCTTCATCCCACAGCTGGAATTTGTTCAGTTGCCCCACCAGCATCGCCTTCTTGTCGAGCTTGGCGTACTCACGCAGGCGAGGCGGCACCAGGAAACGCCCGCTGCCATCGAGCTCCAGGTCAACCGCATTACCGATCAGCAAACGCTGCAGGCGGCGGTTTTCCTCACGCAACGATGGCAAGGCACGCAACTTGGCTTCTATCTGTTCCCACTCATCGAGGGGATAAACACACAAGCAGGGGTCTACGGCGTCAATGGTCACGATCAGTTGACCATTGCAACGTGAGTCGAGCTCGTCACGGTACCGGCTCGGCATGGCGAGACGGCCCTTTGCATCGAGGCTGACGGCGTTGGCTCCGCGGAACACGGCTGTGATTCCCCACAATGTTAGCTTTTTTGTGTCAGAAAACCCACTTCATCCCACTTTCTGCCACTTGCGCACACTATAGGAATCCGCCCGCAGCACCGTCAAGGCACGTTCATAAGGAAAAGCCTTACAGGACCGAGATTTAGCGCAACAACGGAATGTGGAAGGACTACCAGAGAGAGAAAAACACGAGAAAAATCAAACCCACGCAAACGAATGGAGTTCGAAGTTAAAGTAATTTATTAAGAGTAAGATTTTTTCGGTATTACCAGAGAGGATCTGCTATCGATTCAAGCAGGGAAAGAAAGGTGGAGAGTCGATCTGTAAGCCGGGTTTTGTCGAGGACAGTCATTCCTCTACGACGGCCATCACTGGACGCCTCTAGCAACCTACCCGGTTCCGACGCGGGCCACGCCTGATGGAACCCTATTTGGTCTTGCTCCGAGTGGGGTTTACCTAGCCACGAACTGTTGCCAGCCGTGCGGTGCGCTCTTACCGCACCTTTTCACCCTTACCGGCACCGAAGTGCTTAGGCGGTTATTTTCTGTGGCACTTTCCGTAGGCTCACGCCTCCCAGGCGTTACCTGGCACTCTGCCCTATGGAGCCCGGACTTTCCTCCCCCTGCTGCTCACACAACAAAAAGTTGCGGAACAAAAACAGGCAGCGACTGTCCGATCGACTCTCCGCCGCCAAGGTTACCGGCACGCGCGCGCAAGAACAAGCGCCACCGACATTTATATCAAAATGCCACTACTCGGCTTTCTGCTTTTCCAGGGCAAGTTGATACAAGAGGTTCTTGCGCACCCCGGTAATTTCCGCTGCAAGCGCCGCCGCCCGCTTCAGTGGCAACTCAGCCAACAGCAGGTCGAGCACGCGCTGTGCTTCGGCACTGATGGCCTGCTCGCCCTCCGGCGCACTCCATCCGCCGACCAGCACCACGCACTCACCGCGCTGCTGATTGCTGTCGCCGGCTACGAACGCACGCAACTCAGCCAGCGGCAAACCCTTGAGGGTCTCGAAGGTCTTGGTCAGTTCGCGCGCCAGCAACGCCGGACGATCGCCACCAAATACCGCCTCCATGTCTTCAAGACACTCCAGGATGCGATGCGGGGCTTCATAGAAGATCAACGTGCGCGGTTCTTCCCTCACCTGCTCCAGGCGCGCCCGGCGCCCTGCCTGCTTGGCCGGCAGGAAGCCTTCGAAGATGAAGCGGTCCGATGGCAGGCCTGCCGCCGATAGCGCGGCGATCAAGGCACAGGCGCCCGGCACCGGCACCACGCTCACCCCCGCGGCCCGCGCCTGACGCACCAAGTGGTAGCCCGGGTCGGAAATCAGAGGCGTGCCGGCATCAGAGACGAGCGCCACATTTTCACCCGCCAGCAGCTTGGAGAGAAAACGCCCGCCCTCGTCACGCTCGTTGTGCTCATGACAAGCGGCCAACGGCGTATCAATGCCAAAGTGTTGCAGCAGACGGATCGAATGACGGGTGTCTTCGGCGGCGATCAGCGCCACGTCCGCCAGCACCTTCAGCGCCCGGGCGCTCATGTCGTCGAGGTTGCCGATGGGGGTTGCCACCACATACAGCGTCCCCACCGCGGATTTCGAAGCCCCTGCCACATCAGTCACTGCGCACACCTGTCATTCGGATCAAAGGCGCCATTGTAGCCCGAGCGCCTGCAACAGGGCGCAAAGAAACTCGCCGGCGATCAGGAACACGCCGCCTATAGTGAAGGATCGACACAGCAACATCGCGCCCCGGCCAGTGCTTGGGTACAATTGCCGGCCAACTTGATCGAGTAACAGGACCTTTACATGATCGCTTGCCTGCGGCTGCTCACAGCCCTCTGCCTCGCCGCCCTGCTGGCAGCCTGCGCCAGCTCGCCCTCATCCAGCCTGGGCGAACTGCCACGCACCCCGGATGCCAGCATCGAGCAACTGCTCGAAAAGGCCGCTTCCAGCAAGTCTGCCGAAGACGCCGCCCTGCTGCGCCTGAGCGCGGCCGACCTGGCCTACAAGCAGAAGGACTTCCCACGCGCCGCACGCATTCTCGAGCAGGTCCCGCTGGACACGCTCAAGCCGGCCCAGCAAGTGTTCGCCAGCACCCTCGCGGCGGAACTGGCCATGAGCCGCAACCAGCCCAAAGCAGCGCTGACCGTCCTGGCCCACCCGAGCCTGCAGCGCCTTGCCGAGCTGCCGACAGAACAGCAAGTGCGCACGTACAGCGTGCACGCCGCCGCGCTCGAAGCCGACGGCCAGGCCCTGGCTGCCGCACAGCAGCGCACTCTCCTGGCCCCGCTGCTTGGCGGCCAGGCCGCCAGCACCAACAATGACGCCATCTGGGCCTTGGTTGCATCGCTTCCGGCAGAGCAACTGCAGCAGCCAACCAACGATCAGACCCTGGCTGGCTGGACCAGCCTGGCCTTCGCCGTGAAAAGCGCTGGCACCCTGGAGCAGCAGCAAGCGGCCATCGAAGCCTGGGTCAAACAGCACCCGGACCACCCTGCCGCCCAGCAACTGCCGCTGGCCCTGACCAAACTCAAGGAACTGGCCAGCCAGCCGCTGACCAAGATCGCCCTGCTGCTGCCTCAGGAAGGCCCACTGGCCGGTGTAGCCCGCGCCCTGCGCGATGGCTTCATGGCCGCCCACTTCCAGGCCCAGCAAAGCGGCCAGCCAGCGCCTGCGGTGCAGGTGTTCGACAGCTCGCGTATCGGCTCGCTGGACGACTTCTATCGCCAGGCGCAAGCCGCCGGCGTGCAACTGGTCATCGGCCCGCTTGAAAAACCATTGGTCAAACAACTGGCCGCCAAACCACAGCTGCCGATCACCACGCTGGCCCTGAACTACGCCGACGCTGGCCAGAAGGCGCCGCCACAATTGTTCCAGTTCGGCCTGGCAGCCGAAGACGAAGCCCGTGAAGTGGCCCGCCGCGCCCGCGCCGATGGCATGGTCCGCGCCGTAGCCCTGGTGCCGAGCGGCGAATGGGGTGACCGTGTCCTGGCTGCCTTCCGCCAGGACTGGGAAGGCAATGGCGGAACCCTGCTCGCCGCCCAGCGCATCGCCCAACCGGTCGCCCTGGCCCAGCAGATTGCCGACCTGTTCCAGCTGCGCCAGAGCGAAGGCCGCGCCAAGAGCCTGCAAAGCACGGTGGGCGGCAGCATCGCTGCACAACCGTCGCGCCGCCAGGACATCGACTTCATCTTCCTCGCCTCGACCCCACAACAGGCGCAGCAGATCAAGCCGACCCTGAACTTCCAGTACGCCGGTGATGTGCCTGTCTATGCCACCTCGAACCTGTACAGCGCCAGCGGTGACATCAACCAGTACAATGACATGAACGGCATCCGCTTCTGCGAAACACCGTGGCTGCTCGACACCAGCAACAGCCTGCGTCAACAGGTTGTACAGCAGTGGCCGCAAGCCGCTGGCAGCCTCGGTCGCCTGTATGCCATGGGCGTTGACGCCTACAGCCTGGCGCCGCGCCTGGGCCAACTGAAAGCGCTACCGGACAACCGCGTCCTTGGCCTTTCGGGCAGCCTGAGCATCAATGCCAACCAGCGCGTCGAACGCCAGCTGCCTTGGGCCGAGTTTAGCGGCGGCCAGGTCAAGCGCCTGCCTGATACCGCGCGCTGATGGCCGCAGCATCGCCTACCCGTGCCGGGCAAGCGGCAGAAACCCAAGCCCTTGAGTACCTTCAGGGGCAAGGGCTGCAGTTGCTGGCGCGCAACTGGCGATGCAAAGGCGGCGAGCTTGATCTGGTCATGCTCGACGCCGATACAGTAGTATTCGTCGAAGTCCGCTACCGGTTGCACGCGGGCTTCGGAGGCGCCCTCGACAGTATCGACGGGCGCAAGCAGAAACGGTTGGTGCTTGCCGCCAGCCTGTTCCTGCAGAAGGAGGCCCACTGGGGCAACCACCCCTGCCGCTTCGACGTAGTCGCCCTGCAGGGTAGCCACCATGCAGGCAGACCGCTTCAATGGCTGAAAAACGCCTTCGAATGCTGAACCCACTTCGTTTTTTTTGCTCTATGTATCGCGGGCTGGTCGTTGTTGCGCGTAGCAAAGGCCACCGCCCCATTTAAGGTCACCAGATGGACATGCAATCCCGAATTCGCCGGCTGTTCGAGGCCAGCATCGAAACCAAGCAACAGGCAATGGACATCCTGGCACCGCACATCGAGCAGGCCAGCCTGGTCATGGTCAATGCGTTGCTCAACGAGGGCAAGATGCTCGCCTGCGGCAACGGCGGCTCGGCCGGCGATGCCCAGCACTTTTCATCGGAGCTGCTCAACCGCTTCGAGCGCGAGCGTCCCAGCCTGCCAGCCATCGCGCTGACCACCGATAGCTCGACCCTGACCTCGATCGCCAACGACTACAGCTACAACGAAGTCTTTTCCAAGCAGATCCGCGCCCTGGGCCAGCCCGGTGACGTTCTGCTGGCGATCTCCACCAGCGGCAATTCGGCCAACGTAATCCAGGCAATCCAGGCCGCACATGACCGTGAAATGATTGTCGTAGCATTGACGGGTCGCGATGGCGGCGGCATGGCTTCGCTGCTGCTGCCCGAAGACGTGGAAATCCGCGTGCCTTCGACAGTTACCGCGCGTATCCAGGAAGTCCACCTGCTGGCGATCCACTGCCTGTGCGATCTGATCGACAGCCAACTGTTCGGGAGTGAAGAATGACCCCTATGCGCCTCGGCCTGATGGCCCTGACCCTGTGCCTGAGCGTCACTGGTTGCAGCTCGGTACTCACCTCTACCCGCAATTCGCCGATTGAGGACGATCGCGGCACGCGCACCATCGGTAGCAAGATCGACGACTCGCTGATCGAGACCAAGGCTGCCGTGAACATTTCCAAAGCCAACCCAGACCTGGACAAGGGCTCGCACATCGTTGTCAGCAGCTACAACGGTATCGTCCTGCTGGCCGGGCAGACCCCACGCGCCGACCTCAAGAGCCTCGCGGAGCAAACGGCCAGCCAGGTCCAACGGGTCAAGAAAGTACACAACGAGCTGCAAGTGATGCAGCCCTCCTCCATTCTGGCGCGCAACAACGACGCCTGGCTGACCACCAAGATCAAGACCCAGATGCTGACCGACAACGCCGTGCCCAGCTCGCGCATCAAGGTGATTACCGAAAACGGCATCGTCTACCTGCTGGGTCTGGTCACCCGTCAAGAAGCCAACTCGGCCACCGCCGTGGTGCAGGGCGTGTCGGGCGTGCAGAAGATCGTCAAGCTGTTCGAGTACATCGATTGACTCAGTGATTGCCTGGACAGGCCAAACAAAAAAGGCGATCCATCTGGATCGCCTTTTTTGTTACTTGACCACTTTCAGGCTTGGCCGGCCAGTCGGACGCGGCGGCTGCCCTCCATCGTCTGGCGGGCCATCGCCATCCGGCTGCACATCATCGTCTTCCAGCTCGTCGCCATCCATCGAAGACGGCTCCAGCTCGAAGACCATACCCTGGCCATTTTCGCGGGCGTAGATACCCAGGATTGCACCAACCGGCACGAACAGCGAGTGAGCCACACCACTGAAGCGGCCCTCGAAGCTGACTGCGTCATTGTCCATGTGCAGGCTACGCACGGCACTTGGCGAGATATTCAAGACGATCTGGCCATCACTGGCGAAACCATCCGGCACCTGAACTTTCGGGAATTCGGCATTGACCAGCATATGGGGCGTGCAATCGTTGTCGACGATCCACTCGTACAGTGCTCGAACCAGATAGGGGCGACTGGAGTTCATCAACGGCTCCTTAAAGCTTGCGCATTTCACGTTCTACGGAGGACAGGCTCGCCTGAAAAGGCTCGCGGGCGAACTGGCGCTCCATGTAATCCAGCAGCGGCTTGGCTTGCCGCGGCAATTCGATACCCAACACAGGCAAACGCCAGAGTATGGGCAATAGACAGCAATCGACCAGGCTTTGCTCATCACTCATGAAGCAGGCGAACTCGCCAAACAACGGCGAGACCCCGGTCAGGCTTTCGCGCAAGGCCTTGCGCGCTTCGGTTCGGGCAGCTTCACTGCTACGCGGGTCAAGCACGGTATCGGCCAAGGCACACCAGTCGCGCTGGATGCGGTGCATCAGCAGACGGCTGTTGCCACGCGCAACCGGGTATACCGGCATCAGCGGCGGGTGCGGGTAACGCTCCTCGAGGTATTCCATCACCACGGTCGATTCATACAACGCCAGGTCACGATCGACCAAGGTCGGCACGCTGCCATAAGGGTTGACCTCGGCCAGCTTCGGCGGCAGGCGGGCGGGATCGACATCGATCAACTGCACGCTGACGCCCTTCTCGGCCAGAACCAGGCGCACCCGATGAGAATAGTGATCAGCGGGATCGGAATAGCAGGCTAACCTGTTGGTTGCGCCCATGTAGCGGCTCCTCGCACGGATGCTTGTGCAACTTTAAATGAAAACGCGCCCGGGGTGGCCTGGCAATACTGCTAGGCCACCCCGGGCGCGTTCAACAACCAGAAACTACTGCGTGATCAGTGCACGTCCTTCCAATATTCACGCTTGAGCAAGTAGGCGAATACGAAGAAGAAAGCCAGGTACAGCAACACATAGGTGCCGATGCGCTGGCTTTCCAGTTTGACTGGGTTGGCCGAATAGGCCAGGAAGGTCACAAGGTTCTTGACCTTCTCGTCGAACTGCTCGGTCGTCAGGGTACCGGAATTCGGCGTAATGGTCAGCTGATCGCAAGCTTCATGGGTCAACGGGCTGCCGGTCAACGGGTCGAATTGCTTCTTGCCCTCGACCACCGTCTGCACCTGCTTGCAACCCACCACCTGGTTACCTTGCAGACCCACCAGCACGTTAGGCATGCCGACGTTCGGGAACACCTTGTTGTTCACCCCGTAAGGGCGCGATGGGTCCTCATAGAAACTGCGCAGGTAGGTGTAAAGCCAATCGGTACCGCGCACGCGGGCGACCAGGGTCAGGTCGGGCGGCGCGGCACCGAACCAGGTCTTGGCGTCGCTGGGCTTCATGCCGATCTGCATGTGGTCACCGATCTTGGCACCTGTGAACACCAGCTTCTCGAGCATCAACTCATGCGGGATACCCAGGTCATCAGCCACCCGTTCGTAACGCTGGAACTTGGCACTGTGGCAACCCATGCAATAGTTGGCGAAGGTACGCGCGCCGTCCTGCATGGCGGCCTTGTCAGTCAGGTCGATATCGACCTTGTCCAGCTCCAGGCCATGTTCGGCAGCGAAGGAAAAGGCGGGCATCACTGCCAGCAAAAATACTGCAATCAACTTTTTCATCAGCCAGTCACCCTTTCCGGAACCGGTTTGGTCTTCTCGAGCCTTGTGTAGAACGGCATCAGCAGGAAGTAGGCGAAGTACAGCACCGTGCATACCTGCGACAGCAAAGTACGCCCAGGTGTCGGTGCCAGTACGCCCAGCACGCCGAGGATGACGAAGGACACGCAGAACACCAGCAGGAAGACCTTGCTGATCCAGCCCTTGTAACGCATGGAACGCACCGGACTGCGGTCGAGCCAAGGCAGTACGAACAGCACGGCAATGGCCGCCCCCATGGCAATGACGCCCATCAGTTTGTCAGGCACCGCACGCAGGATTGCGTAGAACGGTGTGAAGTACCACACCGGCGCGATGTGCTCTGGGGTCTTGAAGGCGTTGGCCTGCTCGAAGTTAGGTTTCTCCAGGAAATAACCGCCCATTTCAGGGAAGAAGAACACCACGGCGCAGAACACGAACAGGAACACCACCACGCCGACAATGTCTTTGACGGTGTAGTACGGGTGGAACGGGATACCATCCAGCGGAATACCGTTTTCGTCCTTTTTCTTCTTGATGTCGACGCCATCAGGGTTGTTCGAACCCACTTCGTGCAGGGCGAGGATGTGCAATACCACCAGGCCAAGAATCACGATTGGCAGGGCAACCACATGCAGGGCAAAGAAGCGGTTCAGGGTGATGCCCGAGATCAGGTAGTCACCACGGATCCACTGGGTAAGGTCATCACCGATCACCGGGATGGCACCGAACAGCGAGATGATCACCTGGGCGCCCCAGTACGACATCTGCCCCCATGGCAGCAGGTAGCCCATGAACGCTTCAGCCATCAGCGCCAGATAGATCAGCATGCCGAACAGCCAGACCAGCTCGCGTGGCTTCTGGTAGGAGCCATAGAGCAGGCCGCGGAACATGTGCAGGTAGACCACGATGAAGAACGCTGACGCCCCCGTGGAGTGCAGGTAGCGCAGGATCCAGCCGTATTCCACGTCGCGCATGATGTACTCGACCGAGGCGAACGCCTCTTCCGCCGAGGGCGTGAAGCTCATGGTCAGCCACACGCCGGTCACGATCTGGTTGACCAGCACCAGCAATGCCAGGGAGCCGAAGAAGTACAGGAAGTTGAAGTTCTTGGGTGCGTAATACTTGCTGAGGTGGTCTTCCCACATCTTGGTGGCGGGGAAGCGAGCGTCAATCCAGTCCATGAACTTGCTCATCATGCGTTCTCCTGGTCGACGCCAATGACGATGATCTCGTCCGACTCATAAGAGTGCGGTGGCACGGGCAGGTTGAGAGGCGCCGGCTGGGACTTGTAGACACGGCCAGCTAGGTCATAGTGAGAGCCGTGGCACGGGCAGAAGTAACCACCTACCCATTTCGGCCCAAGGTCGGCAGGCGCCACTTCTGGTCGGAAGGTGGGCGAGCAGCCCAGGTGCGTGCACAGGCCTACGAGAATAAGAATTTCCGGCTTGATCGAGCGAACCTCAGGGTCGACGTACGCTGGCTGTACCGAGGCCTTGGACTCAGGGTCGGACAGGTCACCCGTGATTTTTTTCAGATTGCCAAGGATTTCCTCCGTTCGCCGCACAATGAATACGGGCTGGCCACGCCACTCGGCCACCATCTGCTGCCCCGCCTCGACCTTGGCGATGTTGACCTTCACCGGTGCACCCGCGGCT
>NZ_JBJJLR010000047.1:0-40844 GCF_046230975.1 Pseudomonas sp. KCJK9058 | reverse complement strand
TCTTCCGAACCGTCTAACTCATTGAATTTCAAGGAGTTTGTCGTTCCGTTGTCGCTGGAAGTGGGGCGCATTATAAGGGGATTCGAGAGGGCGTCAACCTTTAATTTCAATAACCGTTGATAGCGCAGAAAAAACAAAGCGGGGAGGCCTGACGGCCTCCCCGCTATTCATCTAGAGCACACCAGCACCACGAAGGCGCTGCACCTCGCCGACATCCAGCCCCAGCACCTCCCCCAGCACCGCTTCGGTATGCTCGCCTAACAAGGGTGGCGCCCGGCGATACTCCACTGGCGTCTCCGACAACCGTATCGGGCTCGCAACTTGCGGCACACTACCCGCCAGGGGATGCGGAATACTCAACGCCAACCCGCGCGCCAGCACCTGGGGATCCTGGAACATCTGCGCCAGGTTATTGATAGGCCCACATGGCACTCCTGCAGCCTCCAACTGGGCCACCCACTCCGCCGTGGTCTTGAACACCGTAGCCTGGCGAATCAATGGAATCAGTTCGGCCCGGTTGGCCACCCGCAGCTTATTGGTAACGAATCGAGGGTCTTCCGCCCACTGCGGCTGTCCGGCCACTTCGGCGAACTTGCGGAACTGGCTATCATTGCCCACGGTAAGAATGAAATCGCCATCTGCCGTCGGAAAGTCCTGGTAAGGGACTATATTAGGATGCGCATTACCCAGCCGACGAGGAGGGCTGCCCGTGGTCAGGTAGTTCATTGCCTGGTTCGCCAGGCAGGCCACCTGCACATCGAGCAATGCCATGTCGATATGCTGACCGACCCCGGCCTGATCCCGGTGAGCGAGAGCAGCCAGCATGGCGACCGTGGAATACAACCCGGTCAGAATGTCGGTAAGCGCCACCCCCACCTTGACCGGCCCGGCGCCCTCTTCACCCTCCGGACGACCAGTCAGGCTCATCAGCCCACCCAACCCCTGGATCATGAAGTCATAGCCAGCGCGCTTGGCATAGGGCCCGGTCTGACCGAAGCCGGTAATGGAGCAATAGATGAGCTGCGGGTTTATCGCCTTCAGGCTCTGGTAGTCCAGGCCATACGCTGCCAGCCCACCTACCTTGAAGTTCTCTATGACGATATCGCACTTCGCCGCCAGTTCACGCACCAGCCGCTGTCCCTCCGGCTGGGTAAAGTCGATGGTCACTGAGCGCTTGTTGCGGTTGGCCGACAGGTAATAGGCCGCCTCACTGGTGTCCTCACCTTCGGCATCCTTGAGAAAAGGCGGCCCCCATGAGCGGGTATCGTCGCCACTGCCAGGGCGCTCGACCTTGATCACGTCGGCGCCAAGGTCAGCCAAAATCTGACCAGACCACGGGCCGGCCAACACGCGCGAAAGGTCTAGCACCCGCAGATGTGATAGCGCGCCCATGGTTTGCTCCTTATCAATAGAACGCCTGGATACCGGTCTGCGCACGACCCAGGATAAGTGCATGCACATCATGGGTACCTTCATAGGTGTTGACCACCTCCAGGTTAACCAGATGGCGGGCCACACCAAACTCGTCGGAGATGCCGTTGCCGCCCAGCATGTCACGCGCCATACGGGCGATATCCAGCGCCTTACCGCAGGAATTGCGCTTCATGATGGAGGTGATTTCCACCGCAGCCGTCCCTTCATCCTTCATGCGACCCAGACGCAGGCAGCCCTGCAGCGCCAGGGTGATTTCTGTCTGCATGTCGGCAAGCTTCTTCTGAATCAACTGGTTGGCGGCCAGTGGACGACCAAACTGCTGACGGTCCAGGGTGTACTGGCGAGCGGTGTGCCAGCAGGCTTCAGCGGCACCCAGCGCACCCCACGAAATACCATAGCGAGCCGAGTTCAGGCAGGTGAACGGGCCCTTGAGGCCACGCACGTCCGGGAAGATGTTCTCTTCTGGCACGAACACATTGTCCATGACGATTTCACCAGTGATCGACGCGCGAAGGCCAACCTTGCCATGGATTGCCGGGGCACTGAGGCCTTGCCAACCTTTTTCCAGTACGAAGCCACGAATATCGCCCGCATCATCCTTGGCCCACACCACGAACACATCGGCGATGGGACTGTTGGTGATCCACATTTTACTGCCGGTCAGCCGGTAGCCACCGTCGACCTTCCTCGCGCGCGTAATCATCGAACCAGGATCGGAGCCATGGTTAGGCTCGGTCAGACCGAAGCAACCGATCCACTCGCCACTGGCCAACTTGGGGAGGTACTTCTGCTTTTGAGCTTCGGTGCCAAATTCGTTGATCGGCACCATCACCAGCGACGACTGCACACTCATCATCGAGCGGTAACCTGAGTCGATACGTTCCACTTCGCGAGCAATAAGGCCATAGCACACATAATTCAGGCCACTGCCACCGTATTGCTCGGGAATGGTTGCACCCAACAGGCCTACTTCACCCATCTCGCGGAAGATCGCCGGATCGGTCTGCTCATGGCGGAAGGCCTCAAGCACACGCGGGGCCAGCTTGTCCTGGGCGAACTGATAAGCGCTGTCACGCACCATACGCTCTTCTTCAGTGAGCTGCTGATCCAGCAGCAACGGGTCGATCCAGTTGAAGCTTGCTTTACCGGCCATGAGCGAATCCTCGAAATAGGGGTCAGTTTCTTGTGCCTTTGAGCCTAGGCCTGATCGGCCGCCGGGACAAACGAGGATTGCGCACCAATTAGTGATATTTTGTCACTCCGTAAATCGGCAAAACGCCTTATTGACAGCCTTACAAGTGAGGTTGACGTACATGCGCCGTAAGATCCCCAGTACCGCCGCCCTGATTTGCTTCGAGGCGGCAGCCCGTAACGAGAGCTTTACCAAGGCTGCCCAGGAACTCGCGCTGACCCAGGGTGCCGTCTGTCGGCAGATCGGTGGCCTGGAAGCCTTCCTTAATGTGGAACTGTTCCGTCGCTCGCGCCGCGGCGTAAGGCTGACCGAAGCCGGCCTATCCTACAGTCGCCAGGTGGCGGCCCAACTGGACGCCGTGGAGCGCGATACCTTGTCGGTCATGCGCCAGCAAGGCGCCAATGTGATCGAGCTGGCGGTAGTGCCGACGTTTGGCACTCAATGGCTCCTGCCACGGCTCAAGGACTTCCAGCAGCGCCACCCGGAGGTCACAGTCAACCTCACCAACCGCACCCGGCCATTCCTGTTCGCCGACACTACCTTCGATGCCGCCATCTATTTTGGTGATGCGGACTGGTCAGGCACCCAGTCGCACCAACTGATGGGTGAAAACCCAGTACCCGTGTGCAGCCCGGCACTGCTGAACGGCCAGGGCATGCTCGAGGCACGCCACATCGCGCAGCTACCACTGCTGCAGCAGAGCACGCGCCCGTATGCCTGGCGGCAATGGTTCGGCAGTGTGGGCATGAATGTGGAGCGCGACATGACAGGCCCGCGCTATGAACTATTCTCGATGCTCGCCCAGGCGGCCATGCACGACATGGGCATTGCCCTGATACCACCGTTCCTGATCCAGCGGGAGTTGGAGGAGGGAAGGCTGGTGGTCGCTAACAGGCATGCCCTGAGTAGCTACAAGGCCTACTATCTGATGATTCCAGAGCGCAAGGTGGAGTCGGCGTCGCTACGCGCCTTTCGCGACTGGTTGGTAAGCCAGGCTCAGGCCTACCTGAATAGATCAGGGGCAAGCGCGACAAATTGACCCTGTAGTCAATTATTTTAAACACCTACAGATATATGTATATGTCGCATATTCGCAAACTGTAACGCAAGCATAAAAACACCCTTTAACCGTGCTCAGTACGCGGCTTTGCGGGTTATTTTGCGACATCCAACTAGTCGTAAGCGAATTGGCCGCTTTTTTTTTGATTTTTTCTCCTAATCTGCCAATGGCGCATGTTTGACAGGCTGCAACCCTATTGCTGCGACAAGCGGTCACAGGGTGACTTGTAGTTTTGACTTCGTTTCGCTCCAGAACCGGTTGAAGGCCTTCGGGTTCGTCTGCAAAATGCTTCGCCCCGCCCGGGATCCGGCGGGTTGGCGCTCCACAGCCGCCCCAGCACACCATCCGAAGTGTGCTGGCTTCTACAAAGACAAAAGGTCACCGCAGGAGAAATAGTCGTGCACATTGGTGTTCCTCTCGAGACGCAGACCGGTGAGACAAGGGTCGCTGCGACCCCCGAAACCATCAAGAAACTGATTGGCCAGGGCCATCAGGTCACCGTTCAACGGGGGGCAGGGCTCAACGCCGCCATTCCGGACAGTGCCTATGAAGCCGTGGGTGCTTCCCTTGGGAGCGCCGCCGATGCCTACGGCGCCCAATTGGTACTCAAAGTGGTCGCCCCCAACGACCAGGAACTGGCCCTGATCAACAGCGGCAGCCTTCTGGTGGGCATGCTCAACCCCTTCAACGGTGAGCTGATCGGCAAGATGGCCGAACGCGGTATTACCGCCTTCGCCCTGGAAGCCGCGCCGCGAACCTCGCGGGCGCAGAGCCTGGACGTGCTGTCGTCGCAGGCCAACATCGCCGGCTACAAGGCCGTGTTGCTGGCAGCCCATCACTACCCACGCTTCATGCCAATGCTGATGACCGCTGCCGGTACCGTTAAGGCCGCACGCGTCCTGGTACTGGGCGCTGGCGTTGCCGGCTTGCAGGCCATCGCCACCGCCAAGCGCCTGGGTGCGGTGATCGAAGCATCCGACGTTCGCCCGGCGGTGAAAGAGCAGATCGAATCACTGGGTGCAAAATTCATCGACGTACCCTACGAGACCGACGAGGAGCGAGAGTGCGCCGAAGGCGTTGGCGGCTATGCCCGGCCAATGCCGGCCAGTTGGATGCAGCGCCAGGCCCAGGCGGTGCACGAGCGTGCCAAGCAGGCCGATATCGTCATCACCACCGCGCTGATCCCCGGGCGCAAGGCGCCGACCCTGCTAAGCGCCGAAACCGTGGCGCAGATGAAGCCTGGCTCGGTGGTCATCGACCTGGCTGCAGCCCAAGGCGGCAACTGCCCGCTGACCGTCGCAGACCAGGTGGTGCAGGAGAACGGCGTGACCATCGTCGGCCCGACCAACCTGCCGGCCCAGGTGAGTGCCGATGCCTCGGCACTGTATGCACGCAACCTGCTGGACTTCATGAAGCTGCTGTTCGACAAGGATGGCGCGCTGATCATCAACCTCGAAGACGACATCGTCGCGGCCTGCCTGATGTGCCGTGATGGTCAGATCGTCCGCAAGAACGGCTAAGGAGCACGACAATGGAAGACATGCTGATTTCCCACGGCATCTACAACCTGATCATTTTCGTGCTGGCCATCTATGTGGGCTACCACGTGGTGTGGAACGTCACCCCGGCGCTGCACACCCCACTGATGGCGGTCACCAATGCCATCTCGGCAATCGTCATCGTCGGCGCCATGCTGGCCGCGGCCCTGACTGTGACCCCGGCCGGCAAGCTGATGGGCACCTTGGCCGTGGCCCTTGCCGCAGTCAACGTGTTCGGTGGCTTCCTGGTCACCCGCCGCATGCTTGAAATGTTCAAGAAGAAAACCAAGAACGAGGCGAAGAAGTAAGCATGAGCATGAATCTGGTAACGCTCCTCTACCTCGTCGCCTCGGTGTGCTTCATCCAGGCGCTCAAGGGCCTGTCGCACCCGACTACCTCGCGGCGCGGCAATCTGTTCGGCATGATCGGCATGGGTCTCGCCATCCTCACGACGGTCGGCCTCATTTATAAGCTTGGGGCTGAACTTGCCACTGCCGGTATCGGCTATGTCATCGTCGGCCTGCTGGTCGGCGGCACCGCCGGTTCGATCATGGCCAAGCGCGTCGAAATGACCAAAATGCCCGAACTGGTCGCTTTCATGCACAGCATGATCGGCCTGGCCGCGGTGTTCATTGCCATCGCCGCCGTGCTGGAGCCACAGTCGATGGGCATTGTGGCTGCCATCAGCGATCCGATCCCCACCGGCAACCGCCTGGAGCTGTTCCTCGGTGCTGCCATCGGTGCCATTACCTTCTCCGGTTCGGTGATCGCCTTTGGCAAATTGTCGGGCAAGTACAAGTTCCGCCTCTTCCAAGGCGCACCGGTACAGTTCGCTGGCCAGCACAAACTGAACCTGATCCTTGGCCTGACCACCATCGCCCTTGGCCTGCTGTTCACTTTCACTGGCCACTACAGTGCCTTCACCCTGATGCTGGTCCTGGCCTTCATCATGGGTGTGCTGATCATTATTCCGATCGGCGGCGCCGACATGCCAGTGGTGGTGTCGATGCTCAACAGCTACTCGGGGTGGGCAGCGGCCGGCATCGGCTTCTCGCTGAACAACTCGATGCTGATCATCGCCGGTTCCCTGGTAGGTTCGTCCGGTGCCATCCTCTCGTACATCATGTGTAAGGCGATGAACCGCTCGTTCTTCAACGTCATCCTTGGCGGCTTCGGTGGCGATACCGACACTGGCGCGGCGCAAGGTTCGCAAGAACAGCGGCCGGTGAAGTCCGGTTCGGCTGACGATGCCACCTTCCTGCTCAGCAATGCCGACAGCGTGATCATCGTTCCGGGCTACGGCCTGGCGGTGGCCCGCGCACAACACGCACTGAAAGAGCTGACCGAGAAGCTGACCCACAACGGCGTGACCGTGAAGTATGCGATTCACCCGGTGGCGGGCCGCATGCCCGGGCACATGAACGTACTGCTGGCCGAGGCTGAAGTGCCGTACGATCAGGTATTCGAGATGGAAGACATCAACGCCGAGTTCGGCCAGGCCGACGTGGTGCTGGTGCTGGGCGCCAACGACGTGGTCAACCCGGCGGCGAAGAACGATCCCAAGTCGCCAATCGCCGGCATGCCGATCCTCGAGGCGTTCAAAGCCAAGACCATCATCGTCAACAAACGCTCGATGGCCAGCGGCTATGCCGGCCTGGACAACGAACTGTTCTATCTGGACAAGACCATGATGGTGTTCGGTGACGCCAAGAAGGTCATTGAGGACATGGTCAAGGCAGTGGAGTGACACCAGCCGCTGCAAACCAGCTGATATAAAGGAAGCCCCGGTCAGAATCTGCCGGGGCTTTTCTTTTATTGATCCGGATCAACGGCTCAAATACAAGGCTTCTCATACGACCATGGTCGTGGGACGGCAATGGGCGAAATCTCTAGACTGCGCTGCAGTAGTTTCAGTAGCCCGAGATAACAATCCATGTACCGTGATCGTATCCGCTTGTCCTCCCTGCACAGCAAGGTAATGAGTGCGGCTGATGCCGCTGGTCTGATCGAGGACGGCATGACTGTCGGCATGAGCGGCTTCACCCGCGCCGGCGAAGCCAAGGCCGTACCGCATGCACTGGCCGAACGTGCCAAGCAATCGCCACTGAAAATCAGCCTGATGACCGGCGCCAGCCTGGGCAATGACCTGGACAAACAACTGACCGAGGCCGGTGTGTTGGCCCGCCGCATGCCGTTCCAGGTCGACAGCACCCTGCGCAAAGCCATCAATGACGGCCAGGTGATGTTCATTGACCAGCACCTGTCGGAAACCGTCGAGCAACTGCGCAACCAGCAGCTGAAGCTGCCGGACATCGCGGTCATCGAAGCCGTGGCCATCACCGAGCAAGGCCACATCGTGCCAACCACGTCGGTGGGCAACTCGGCCAGCTTCGCGATCTTCGCCAAGCAGGTGATTGTGGAGATCAACCTCTCGCACAACACCAACCTCGAAGGCCTGCACGACATTTATATCCCAACCTACCGTCCGACTCGCACGCCAATCCCGCTGGTCAAGGTAGACGACCGTATCGGCAGCACCGCGATCCCGATCGACCCGGCCAAGATCGTCGGTATCGTCATCAGTGACCAGCCAGACTCGCCGTCCACTGTGCTGCCGCCAGATGATGAAACACAGGGCATCGCCGACCACCTGATCAACTTCCTCAAGAAGGAAGTGGATGCAGGCCGTATGACCAACAAGCTCGGCCCGCTGCAAGCCGGCATTGGCAGCATTGCCAATGCGGTGATGTGCGGCCTGATCGAGTCGCCGTTCGAAGACCTGACCATGTACTCCGAAGTGCTGCAGGACTCCACCTTCGATCTGATCGACGCCGGCAAGCTTAGCTTCGCATCGGGCAGCTCGATCACCCTGTCAACGCGCCGCAATGCCGATGTGTTCGGCAACCTGGAGCGCTACAAGGACAAGTTGGTGCTACGCCCGCAGGAAATCTCCAACCACCCGGAAGTGGTACGTCGCCTGGGCATCATTGGTATCAACACCGCACTGGAGTTCGATATCTACGGCAACGTCAACTCCACTCACGTCTGTGGCACCAGGATGATGAACGGCATCGGTGGCTCCGGCGACTTCGCCCGTAACGCCCACCTGGCCGTGTTCGTCACCAAGTCGATTGCCAAAGGCGGGGCGATTTCCAGCGTGGTGCCAATGGTCAGCCATGTCGACCACACCGAGCACGACGTGGACATCCTGGTCACCGAGCAGGGCCTGGCGGACCTGCGTGGCCTGGCGCCGCGCGAACGGGCGCGAGCGATCATCGACAACTGCGTGCACCCAGACTACCGCGCTGCGCTGAACGACTACTTCGACCGTGCCTGCCAGCGTGGCGGCCATACCCCGCACATCCTGCGTGAAGCCCTGAGCTGGCACGAAAACCTGGAAGAAACCGGGCGCATGCTGGCAAGCTGATCCAGATGTGGTACGGAACGGCGGCCCTGCCTCTGCTGTTCCGGCCTCTTCGCGGGCTTGCCCGCTCCCACAGGTGATGTGCAACCCTAAAGGGCAGCACTTTCTCTATGGGAGCGGGCAAGCTCGCGAATGGCCCATAACAGTCAAACCCTTCTATCAATACACCTTTCCGCCACCAGCAGAATAATCTGTTCTACTGTACTGGTGTTTTCAGATCTTCCCGACTGACAAATCCCCTTCTTCGAATCAAAGCGCACCAAAGAAGTGCAGACCAGTACAGTTACGCCTATTTCGAGTGCAACAGTAGGGTTACACAGTTAACTGAGCCATCGTCTTTCAACTGAACTGTATCTACTGTTATGGACGACAGAGGAGGATCATTGGCATCAGTTAAATCACTACCTAATGCCGCCATAAGCGGAAGGATGAAGCATCATGGAACGTACCCTCAGTTCCGGTCTGGTTTTTGAAAGCAACGCCCAGCAATCCAACACCTCGCTGCCGCTGCGCGCATTGTCGACCCTGCTGCTGTGGCAGCGCCGTATGACCAGCCGTCGTCAACTGGCTCGCCTGGACTCCCGCCTGCTGGCAGACGCCGGTATCAGCGAGTCGCAGCGTTACGAAGAGCTGAGCAAGCCTTTCTGGCGCTAAGCTCCCGGCTTGCCGGCTTTGACCGGCACCGTGAATTCCCCAAACCCGTTGCAGGTGACTGCAGCGGGTTTTTTATTGCCCGAGAGACGCGCTGTAGAGCACTTGAGATCACGACCAGTACAGTTTTATAGGAACAAAAAAACACCTTAACAGTTGCCTGGCGCAGCACTCGTTATCATCGCTACGTAGCACTGCGTGATACGCTTGGCATAACCGTCTGCTAGAACCCCGTTGTTGAAACGTACCGTGACGATCCCTGCAAACGTCCGATAAAGCAGAACCAACCTGACCCTACCCCAGGAGTCCACGATAATGTCCCGTAAACACCTGCTTGGCGCCGCCCTGCTGCTTGGCCTGACTGGCACTGCCAACGCCACCAGCTTCGTTGTCACCACCGATACGGTAGTACGCGCCGTTGCCGCCTCCACCGACGCCACTTCCGATCTGAGCTCTTCGTTCCGCGACGACAAGATCGTCCAGGCAGCCCGCGATGACGCAGCCACCTTCGTCGGCACTCAGGGCGCTATCCGCGGCGCCCGACTGGAAAGCGCCTTTGTACACATCCGTTCGAACATGCCTGCCCTGCAAGCCAGCGATGCACAACTGGCCCAGGCCATCCTGGCACTCTGATACACGCCATGCAAAACAGGTGCGTTGGCTTCGACCCTCGCACCTGAGGTAGGCTTCGCCGTTCACTTTTCCAGCCTTCAAGAAAGCTCATGCGTTATCTGTTGCCGTTGCTGTTCGCCGCCGCAGGCATGGCCAGCGCCCATGCCATGGATACGACCACACAAAGCCTGGTCATCACCGGCTATGTCACCAGCCAGGTCACAGCCGCACCATTCGATCGCAAATTGGTCACACAGGCCCGCGACGATGCCGCCGCATTCGTTGCCAGCGACGGGCTGATCCGTGGTGCACGCCTGGAAGCCGCCCTTGAATCATTACGCCACAATTGCGCACGGCACGCCGTCGGCGATCTGGAACTGGCGCAGGCAATTCTCGTCCAATAACTACATCTGACTCCCTGTATTTTTCGGAGATGCTCCATGCGTAAACCGCTGATTGCCGCTTCCCTCGGCATGCTGCTGCTGGCCGACCTGGCCCAGGCACAGACCCTGGTGGCCACCAGCAACATCATCGTGCGTGCCTTTGGCCGTTCGATCGACTTCACCTCAGACACCACCACATCGATCCGCGACTCCAAAGTGGTGCGCGAAGCCCACGACGACGCTGCAAGCTTTGTCGCCAGCAACGGTGACATCCGCGGCGTCCAACTCGAGGCAGCCTTCAATACCCTGCGTGAGCGCGTACCGGAAGCGCGAGGCGCCAGCGACCAGGTGCTGGCTGAAGCCATACTCGCACTGTGACGCGCGTGCGCGCCTGGCTGCTCGGCTGCGCCCTGACGCTGCTCGGCACGCCCGCCTTGGCCGACCTGCAGCTTGAGCTGCAGTCGTCCGGCCTGGACCCGCAACAAGCACAAGCTTCCCAAGCCCTGCTCGACGAGGCCATGGGCAAGCTGCCACCGCGCTTCAAGCAACAGCTGGACCGTCGCGTGCGGGTCAGTTGGAGCGAAAACATGCCTGCCGACGCCTATGGGCAGGCTTCACTGATATCCACCCTCGAGCTCAACCGCCGCTTGCTGCCCAGCCTCACCGATGGCAGCGCCGCCACTGAGCGCACCGACCGCCCACATGGCACGGTGCGTGAAGAGCTGCTGGCCACCGTGCTGCACGAGCTCACCCATCTCTACGACCGTGCCCGCTTGTGGCCCAGCGTCGAGAATTCGCTGATTGCACGCTGCAAGCGCCAGCAAGGCACGCTGGGCAAGGTCGGCCTGCCGGAAGAATGCCGCGGGCAGGCCGAGCGCCGCTTCACCCTGAGCGACGACCCACGCCTGCTCGACCTGGCCGGGTGGCAGCAGTACGTGGGCCGACGCGGCGAGCGCGAGCAGCACAACGGCCAATTCGTGCGCAGCCCCGACAGCTATGAGTTGAGCAGCCCCAAGGAATACATCGCGGTCAACATGGAGTATTTCCTCCTCGACCCGAGCTACAGCTGCCGTCGCCCGGCGCTGTATCAGTACCTCCGTGAACACTTCGGCTGGGCACCCCAACAGGACACCTGCGCCAAGGGCCTGCCCTTCATCAATGCCGGCAGCGACTTCGCCCGCCAGCCGCTGGGTGAAATCGACCCAGAGCGGGTCTACGAAGTGGACTATCTGCTGGCTGAAGCCAATCAGAACCTGGTCAGCCGCTGGGGGCACAGCATGCTGCGCCTGGTGATCTGCAAGCCGGGCCGACCACGCGGCCCAGACTGCCGCCTGGACCTTGATCAAAGCCTGGTGCTTTCGTACCGCGCCTTCGTCAACGACGTGCAACTCTCCAGCTGGGACGGCCTGGTCGGCAACTACCCGTCGCGGCTATTCGTGCTTCCGCTGGGCCAGGTGATCGACGAATACACCAAGACCGAGCTGCGCAGCCTGGCCTCGGTACCCTTGAAACTCAACCGCGACGAGATCGAGAACCTGGTGCGCCAGGCCGCCGAGATGCACTGGAGCTATGACGGCAACTACTGGTTCCTGTCCAACAACTGTGCTGTGGAGTCATTGAAGCTGCTGCGCAGCGGCACCGCCAATCCACGCCTCAACGACCTGGACAGCATCATGCCCAACGGTTTGCTGGCAGTGCTCAAGGGCAGGGGGCTGGCAGATACCAGCGTGCTTGATAACCCGCGCGAAGCGTTACGTCTGGGCTACCGCTTCGATTCTTACCGCGACCGGTACCAGGCCATGTTCGAGGTGCTGAGAAAACAGTTGCCAATCAAGCAAGCTCTGGTTGAAGACTGGCTGGCCCTCAATGCCGAGCAGCGCCGTAGCTGGTTCGCCAAGGCTGACCTGCGCACCAGCGCGGCACTGCTTCTGCTTGAGCAGGCCAGCCTGCGCCGGCAGCTTCTGCTGGCCCAGGACGAGGTCAAGCAGCGTTACCTGAATGCCGCAGCCTTGAAGGATGGCAGCATCAACAAAGCTGATGCCACGCTCAAGCAAATGCTTGCCAACAGCGGTTTTCTCAGCCGCCCGGCAGAGTTGCTCGATTCCAAAGGCTACGGGCTGCCGCAGCCAGAAGAGCGCAAGCACCTGGAGCAGGTGAGCAGCGAGCGGCAGGCACAGCTGTTGCGCTTGAGCACCAGCCTGGACAAAGAGGTGAGGGCGCTGCTGGAGCCGTCGCGAGCCAAGGAAATTGCAGCGGTCGAGGCCAACGTGAAGCAGATCGGCGAGCACTTGCGGGCGTTGCACAAGGCTGCTGGTGGCCTGCAGTTGTGATGGATGACGGGCTGGCCCTTTCGCGGGCAAGCCCGCGCCGCGCCTACAGGCGCTCCTCATCTTCCGAGGGCAAATCCTCATCCAGATGCAACCAGGGCAACCGGCTGCCCACCCAGATATGCCGGTTGGCTCGCACCCACTCAGGGTGATCCAGCGTGGCCACCGTCACATCGATCGTCTGCGGGCTATGCGTGGTCACCAGCGCCACATGCGCCCCACACTGCCCACAGAAGTAGCGGCTGCAACTGGCAGGCGCCACATAGCAGTTCGGCTCGCCCGTTAACCACTGGAACCCAGAACGGGGTAGGGTAAGCCAGGTGACCACTAGTCCACCGCTGACCCGCCTGCAGATCGAACAATGACAGTGGGCAATGTCCGTCAAGTTGCCCTCCAGCCGATAACGCAGGGCGCCACAATGGCAGCCACCTTCGGTTACATCCTGCATCACCTACCTCTCGTCACCTTTGCTTCAGCGAAAGCTGGCTGAAAGCTTGCCCTTTTAGGATAGCGCCCACTACCGGCACAAGACCGGTCAGCCAGGGCACCCGGTCAATACCGCGCCCGGCCCAATCAACAACAACAATGGTGATTCTGATGTATTCCTGTGCCCGCCTTTTCGTAGTCCCCCTCCGCATGCTCCCCGCACAGCGCCCTACGCGCTGATACGCCCGAATCGACTGTCCTTTCGCCGCGCCCCGCCTGGAGTATTGCCATGCTGACCTTCCTCGGCTTTGCCATGGTCATCACGTTCATGTACCTGATCATGACCAAGCGCCTTTCGGCCTTGATCGCGCTGATTCTGGTACCGATCCTGTTCGCCCTGTTCGGTGGTTTTTCCGCCAAGATCGGCCCCATGATGCTAGAGGGCATCAGCAAGCTCGCACCTACCGGCGTGATGCTGATGTTCGCCATCCTCTATTTCGCCCTGATGATCGATTCCGGCCTGTTCGACCCGGCCGTTCGCAAGATCCTCAAGCTGGTCAAGGGCGATCCGCTGAAAGTCTCGGTCGGTACCGCTGTACTGGCCCTGGTGGTCTCGCTCGACGGTGACGGAGCCACCACCTACATGATCTGCTGCGCCGCCATGCTGCCGATGTACAGCCGCCTAGGCATGAGCCCGCGGATCATGGCCGGCCTGATCATCCTCGCCGGCGGCGTGATGAACATGACCCCATGGGGTGGGCCGACCGCGCGTGCTGCCAGCGCCCTGCACGTAGACCCGTCAGACATCTTCGTGCCGATGATCCCGGCCATGCTGTTCGGTGTGTTGGCGATCCTGGCCATTGCCTACATGTATGGCAAGCGTGAGCGTGCCCGCCTGGGCGAACTGCATCTGCCTACCGACGACATCGACCACAGCGAAATCACCGTCTCGCAGTACCCGGACGCACGCCGGCCCAAACTGCTGTACTTCAACGGTGCCCTGACCGCCACCCTGATGGTCGCGCTGATCGCCGGCGTGCTGCCGCTGCCAGTGCTGTTCATGATTGCCTTCAGTATCGCCATGATCGTCAACTACCCGTGCCTGCAACAGCAGAAGGACCGCATCGCCGCCCACGCCGGCAGTGTACTGGCCGTGACCGGGCTGATCTTCGCCGCCGGCATATTCACCGGCATCCTGTCCGGCACCGGCATGGTCGACGCCATGTCCAAGAGCCTGCTGGCGGTCATCCCCGAGGCGCTGGGCCCATACCTGGCTGTAATCACCGCGATCGTGAGCATGCCGTTCACCTTCTTCATGTCCAACGACGCGTTCTACTACGGCGTGCTGCCGGTGCTGGCCGAAGCCGCCAGCCACTATGGCATCACCCCGGTGGAAATGGCCCGTGCGTCGATCGTCGGGCAGCCGGTACACCTGCTCAGCCCGCTGGTACCCTCCACCTACCTGCTGGTGGCCCTGGCCGGTATCGAGTTCGGCGATCATCAGCGCTTCACGCTCAAGTGGGCAGTGCTGGTATGCCTGTGCATAATGCTCGGCGCACTGCTGATGGGAATTTTCCCGCTGTTCAGTAGTCTTTAATACATCCGTATCACGTACGCGACGCGCCCTGACCGGGGCGCGTTGCCATTACCGCTCGAAGGAAAATACATGGAATGGCTGACCAGCCCGGAAATCTGGGTTGCCTTTTTCACCCTTACCGCGCTTGAGATCGTCCTCGGTATCGACAACATCATCATGATCTCGATTCTGGTCAGCCGCATGCCCAAGCACATGCAGCCACGCACCCGGATCTTCGGCCTGGCCCTGGCCATGGTCACCCGTATCATGCTGCTGCTGTCGATTACCTGGGTGATGCGCCTTACCGCCGACCTGTTCGTGGTCTTTGGCCAAGGCATCTCCGGGCGTGACCTGATCCTGTTCTTCGGTGGCCTGTTCCTGCTATGGAAGAGCTCGCAAGAGATCTACCACGGCCTGGAAGGCGAGGACGAGAATGCAGAGGAGCCCAAAGGCGCAGGTGGCAAGTTCTTCTACACCATCATCCAGATCGCCATCATCGACATCGTGTTCTCGCTGGACTCGGTGATCACCGCTGTGGGCATGGTTTCCCACGTACCGGTGATGATCGCCGCCATCGTCGTGGCCGTGCTGGTGATGATGCTGTGCGCCGGCGCCATCAGCAATTTCATCGACAAGCACCCGTCGCTGAAGATGCTCGCGCTGTCGTTCCTGATCGTGGTCGGTACTGTACTGATCGCTGAAGCGTTCGATGTGCATGTACCGAAGGGCTATGTCTACTTCGCCATGGCCTTCTCGCTGGGGGTGGAAGCCATCAACATACGCATGCGCACCGCCATGGCCCGCAAGGAAGGCAAAGATCATGAACCGGTGAAACTGCGCAAGGACATTCCGGGTCAATAAGGCCAAGGAAAGTGCTGCACAACAAGGGCCCTTCGCAGGGCCCTTTTTCATGCGTTTTTTCTGTGCGTTTTTTCCTGAGCGCTGTCACTGTGGAGGCTTGCCCGCGAAGCAGCCCCGACAGGCCGTCATTCGTTTCAAGATCTGTTTCAAATAAATGACTGCCATGCGAAGCTGGCGACAGCTTGGCAAAACAGCTAAAGCTTTGAGTGAGCACCGAAAATTCTTCAAACGCTCACGTTTCTTTTCTTGGCCCGATGGGCCTATGCAACAGGGGGCCTTCGCCATGCTGACCCTGCTCAACCTGCTCTCGGCCGTGACGCTTCTGGTCTGGGGTACCCACATTGTGCGTACCGGCATCCTTCGGGTATTCGGCTCGAACCTGCGACGCATCATCAGCCAGAACATGGACAAGCGCCCGCTGGCATTCATCGCCGGTATTCTGGTCACGGCCATGGTTCAAAGCAGTAACGCCACGGCCATGCTGGTCACCTCTTTCGTCGGCCAAGGCCTGATGGCCATGACCCCGGCCTTGGCAATCATGCTGGGTGCCGACGTGGGCACCGCACTGATGGCCCGGGTACTGACCTTCGACCTGTCCTGGCTGTCACCGCTGCTGATCTTCCTTGGCGTGATCTTCTTCCTTTCGCGCAAGCAGACACGGGCCGGCCAACTGGGCCGAGTAGGCATCGGGCTTGGCCTGATCATCCTGGCACTTGAGCTTATCGTGCAGGCAGCTGCGCCGATCACCCATGCCCAGGGCGTGAAAGTGCTGTTTGCCTCACTGACCGGCGACATCATGCTCGACGCTCTGGTTGGGGCAATGTTCGCCATGATTTCCTATTCCAGCCTGGCCGCCGTTCTGCTCACAGCGACACTGGCCGGCGCCGAACTGATCAGCTTGCCGGTAGCCATCGGGCTGGTGGTCGGCGCCAACATCGGCAGCGGGCTGCTGGCCTTCATCAGTACCAGCATGCAGAACGCCGCCGGGCGTCGGGTGGCCTTGGGCAGCCTGCTGTACAAGCTGATCGGCCTGGTGCTGATCATCCCTGTGCTGCACCCGCTGGTGGCATGGATGGACTCGCTGAGTTTCAGCCCGCAGGAGCTGGTCATCGGCTTTCACCTGCTCTACAACACGCTGCGCTGTCTGATCATGCTGCCCACGGTCAAACCGATGGGTCGGCTGTGCAACGCCCTGCTACCTGAACGGGAAATCGGCAATGGTCAGGTGCGCCCGCGCCACCTTGACGCCTCGGCCCTGGAAACGCCCAGCCTGGCCCTGGCCAACGCCGCCCGCGAGACTTTGCGCCTGGGGGATATCGTCGACAGCCTGCTCGAAGCCATGCTTGGAGCCCTGCGTGGCACCCAGACCGCCTTGCCACAGCAAGTTCGCGCCTTGGGCGAAGACGCCGAAGCCCTGTACAGTGCAATCAAGCTGTACCTGGCGCAGATGTCACGGGAAGACCTCAGCGAACAGGACAACCGCCGCTGGGCCGAAATCATCGAGCTGGCAATTAACCTCAAACTCGCCTGTGACCTGATCGAACGCATGCTGCGCAAGGTCCAGCAGCAGAAAACCAGCCAGCGTCGGGAATTTTCCCAGGTAGGCCTGGAAGAGCTGACCGGCCTGCAGGAGCAATTGCTGGCCAATCTGCGCCTGGGCCTGTCGGTGTTCCTCAGTGCCGACCCGGAAAGCGCCCGCTTGCTGCTGCGGGAAAAACGCCGGTTCCGTGCCCAGGAACGGCGCCTCGCACACGCCCATGTCAGCCGCCTGCAGCGCAAGGTCGTGCAAAGTATCGAGACCAGTTCGCTACACTTGGAACTGATCGCCGACATGAAGCGGTTGAACTCTTTGTTCTGTAGCAGTGCCTATGTGGTACTGGGCGGCTCGGACACCGGAGGGCTGATGCTCGACAGTGTGCCCGATGAAGCCCGCCAGCCGTGATTTCTCCTAGCTGAGGACCCTCGCTCGCCCATGCGTTGCCTGATGTTCGTTTGCCTGCTGATCTGCAGCCTGCCCTCGTTCGCCCTCGACCGCTCGCGGGTTGAAGGCTACCTGTTGCCTAATGGTCTGCAGGTCATCCTGAAAAACGGCTACGAACGGGACCATGTGGCGATTCGTCTAGTGGTCGGCGTAGGCCTGGATGATTTCGACTGCGAGCAGAAAGAGCTGCCACACCTGCTTGAGCACCTGTTGTTCAGTGGCATCGACGAAACAGGCGAAGGCGGGCTGGAAGAGCGCCTGCAAGCGCTCGGCGGCGATTGGAACGCCTATACCAGCAGTGCCGACACCACCTTTGTCATCGAGGCCCCGGCGCGCAACCAGCGCAAGGTCCTCGACCTGCTGTTGGCAGTCATCCGCGATACCACCATCGACGCCAAGGCCTTGACCACCGCCAAGCGCATCATAGAGCGCGAGGATGGCGGCCACTATGGCCACCTGCAGCGCTGGCTCGACCGCCAGGATATCGGCCACCCCGCCAACGACCAGCTGGCCACCGAGCTGGGTCTGAAATGCCCGGAGCGCTCCAACCTCGACGACATGACCTTGGAGCAAGTTCAGGCGTTGCGTGACCGCTGGTACGCGGCCAACAACATGACCCTGATCATGGTCGGAGGCCTCGATCGCCTGCTTCCGGCTTATCTGGAGCGGTCGTTCGGCGAACTGCCCGCCACTGAACCCGAAGAGCGCCGCAACCTTGAAAGCATCAGCCAACAGGCCGAACAGCGTCGCAACCTGACCCGCGGCTGGCTGGGTGATAGCGTCAAATTGCACTGGCTGTTCATCGAGCCGGTGCTGGACAACGACCATCAAGCCACCCTCGACCTGCTTTCGCGCTACCTGGACTGGGCGCTTTACGACCAGCTACGTCTGCGCAACGGGCTGTCCTACGGCCCCTCCGTGCAACGTGAAAGCTTTGGCGACACCGGCCTGCTCAGCCTCAATGCGGACCTTGAACGCGATGACATCGACAAGGCTGTCAAGGTGATGCAGGCCCTGTTCGACCACCTGCGCAAGGAAGGCCTGGACCCGGACACCTTCGCACGCATCAAGGAAGCCAGCATCGCAAAGGAAAGCTGGAGCACCCAAGGCAACAGCGCCTTGGCCGACTACTACTGGGGGGCGCTGAACGACTATACCGACGGGCGCTTTGCCAGCCCGGTGCGCAAGCTGCGCCAAGTCAGCCTGGAACAGGCCAACGAGGCACTGAAGGATCTGCTCAAGGAAGATGGCTATGTGCGCATCGAAAAGCCGTTGCTAGGCTATGACGAGCTTTACGGGCTGATGGCCTTGCTTGCGGGGCTGTGCCTGGCGGCGGGGCTGTTGCGCTGGCGGCGGCATGGGCCTGAACGGCCCAGTGGTGCTACACGGCAGCGGTAAATCGGCGGTATCCTTTTGCCAGTACCGACCCTTTCGCAGGCTTGCCCGCGAAGAGGCTGGCACAGCCACCTCACTTTTCTGTTGTAGCCCCCAATGCCCCAAATCCCCCATATCGTCCAGCGCGTCATCGAACTCCTCAAGCGCTACCCCGGCATCATTGCGCTCGGCGGTTTCCTCTCCGGTATCGGCAGCTTCATCCTGGTCGACCGCCAGGCTGGCCTGGCCAGCTGGGTCGCCGTGCTCATGCTGGTCAGCTGGGTCTGGCTGATGCTGGAGAACACCCTCACCGGGCTGTTCGCGCGCACGTTCAACCGCGAGATCCCTCAGCCGCTGCTGCGCTATGCAACGCAGATGATCCACCAGGAAACGCTGTTCTTCGTGCTGCCGTTCTTTTTCATCACCACCACCTGGAACAGCGGTCAGCTGGTCTTCACCGGCTTGCTCGGCGCCGCCGGCCTGGTTTCGATCACCGACCCGCTGTACTACAAGTGGCTGGCACCACGGCGCTGGCTGTTCCTGGCGCTGCATACCCTGACGTTGTTTGCCGCTCTGCTGACCGCGCTACCGATCATCCTGCACCTGACCACCGCACAAAGCTTCAAGCTGGCCCTGATCGCAGCCATGGCCCTGTCATTCCCCAGCCTGGCCAGCAGCTTCCCGATCAACAACTGGCGCCGCGCCGTGGCTCTGGTGCTGGTTACCCTGTCGGTCGGTGCCGGTGGCTGGCTGCTGCGCTCCTGGGTACCGCCGGCAACCCTGTGGATGACCGAGGTGGCGGTGAGTACCGAAGTCATGAACCGCCAACCGGGCGACTCGCTGGACGAAATTGCCGCCAGCCGCATTCGCAGCAGTGGCCTGTATGCCTACACCGCCATCAACGCGCCACGCGGCCTGAACGAGCGGATCTACCACGTGTGGCAGAAGGACGGCCAAGAGGTCGACCGCATTGCCCTGGACATCCACGGCGGGCGCAAGGAAGGCTATCGGGCCTGGACCCACAAGCAGAACTTCCCACCCAACCCGGTAGGCAAGTGGCAGGTGAGGGTGCTGACCGAGGATGGGCAAGTGATTGGCGTGCTGCGCTTCAAGGTGGTCAATGATGCACCCGCGGGTAGTTGACCCCCTGCCTTGCGCATGAGCAGCCTTGTGCTGCGAAAGGGCCGGTACAGCACACCACTTCCGTGGGCGCTTACGAGCTCTTCGCAGCACAAGCCTGCTCCAAGGCACTGCTGCCAAGCGCACACACAGCACATAATCACCAAACAGCCCATGCCCCCTGCGCTATGATCAGCCCCTAAGCCTTAGCGCCGAGTCAATTGCATGGAGCCTATGACCACCCCTAGCGCCACCCTGGACACCAGCTGCCAACCGGCCTGCCTGCGTATTACCGGTGACTGGACCCTGGCACACTACGCCAACCTCAAGCGCGAGAGCGAGCGCCTGCGCACGCAGTGCGCTGCCAACACGATCGCCGACCTCAGCCAGCTGGGCCGCCTGGACACCGCCGGTGCTTCGCTGCTGGCCGAACTGCTAGGCTCCGAGCGCCTGTCGCGCTGCACCCACGCGCTGCCTGAAGCCAGCCAGGCGCTGCTGAAGAATGTCTACTGTTCGGTCCAGGATTACTGCATCCCGGTCAAGGAGCCCGAGCGCAATGTGCTGTTGTTGCTGCTGGAGCGCATCGGCTGCGCCGTCGGCACGCTGTGGCAGGACAGCATGCAACTGCTTGGTTTCGTTGGTGTGATTCTAGAAACCCTGCTGCGCCGCGCCTTCCAGCCACATCGCTGGCGCTTCACTCCTGTGGTGGCACACATTGAACAGACCGGCCTGGATGCCGCGCCCATCGTTGCGTTGCTGACCTTTCTGGTGGGCGCCGTAGTCGCTTTTCTCGGCGCCACGGTGCTGGCCGACTTCGGCGCGACCATTTTCACCGTCGACCTGGTTGCGTTCTCGTTCCTGCGCGAGTTCGCCGTGCTGCTGACCGCCATTCTCATGGCCGGCCGCACTGCCAGCGCGTTCACCGCGCAGATCGGCTCGATGAAGGCCAACGAAGAAATTGACGCCATCCGCACGCTGGGCCTCAACCCCATGGAACTGCTGGTGGTGCCGCGGGTACTGGCCCTGCTGATTTCGCTACCGTTGCTCACCTTTGTCGCGATGATCTGCGGCATCGTTGGCGGTGCGGTGGTATGCGCCCTGACGCTGGATATTTCGCCGGCCATGTTCCTGTCGCTGCTGCAAAGCGACATTGGCGTGCAGCACTTCCTGGTAGGCCTGGCCAAGGCACCGTTCTTCGCCTTCCTGATCGCCGCCATCGGCTGCCTGGAAGGCTTCAAGGTCAGCGGCAGCGCCGAGTCGGTGGGGGCACACACCACCTCGGCAGTGGTGCAGTCGATTTTTGTGGTCATCGTGCTGGATGCGGTGGCAGCACTGTTCTTCATGGAGATGGGCTGGTGAGTGGCCAGGATTGCGTAATCGAAGCCCGCGGCATCTGCAACCGCTTCGGCCGCCAGGTGGTACATGAAAACCTTGACCTTGACCTGTACCGCGGCGAAATCCTCGCCGTGGTAGGCGGCTCAGGCAGCGGCAAGTCGGTGCTTCTGCGCAGCATCATTGGCCTGCGCCGGCCCAATGAAGGGCAGATCAAGGTGCTCGGCCAGGACCTGACCGGCCTGCGCGAAGAACAGCGTTCACTGGTCGAGCGGCGCTTTGGCGTGCTGTTCCAGAAGGGGGCGCTGTTCTCTTCGCTGACGGTGACCGAAAACGTGGCCTTGCCGCTGATCGAGCACGCCGGGCTGTCGCGCAATGATGCCGAGCACTTGGCGGGGGTGAAATTGGCCCTTGCCGGTTTGCCGATCTCGGCTGCCGACAAGTACCCGGCCTCGTTGTCGGGGGGCATGATCAAGCGCGCAGCGCTGGCTCGCGCCCTGGCCCTGGACCCGGACATCCTGTTCCTCGACGAACCCACGGCTGGCCTGGACCCGATCGGTGCCGCGGCATTTGACCAGTTGATCCTTACCCTGCGCGATGCTCTGGGGCTGTCGGTGTTCCTGATCACCCACGACCTCGACACCCTGTACACCATCACCGACCGCATCGCGGTGCTGTCGCAAAAGAAAGTCCTGGTGGCCGGCCCGCTGGCCGAGGTCGAGAAGACCAACGACACCTGGATCCAAGAATACTTTCACGGCCCTCGCGGGCGCGCCGCCGAACAGGCTGCCACCCGTGCCGGGCAGGAGCGCTGAGCAATGGAAACCCGAGCCCATCACGTCCTCATCGGCCTGGTCACCGTTCTGGTGGTGGCCGGGGCCATGCTGTTCGGCCTGTGGCTGGCCAAGTCCAGTGTCGACGATGCCTTCAAGGATTACGAAGTAGTGTTCAACGAAGCCGTGTCTGGCCTTTCCCGAGGCAGCACGGTGCAGTACAACGGCATCAAGGTGGGCGACGTGTCGACCCTGCGTCTGGACCCGAAAGACCCGCGCCGGGTATTGGCACGGGTGCGCCTGAGCGCCGATACCCCGGTGAAGGAAGACACCCAGGCCAAGCTGACCCTGGCCGGCGTCACCGGCAACTCATTCATCCAGCTCAGTGGCGGCACGCCGCAAAGCCCCGAGCTTAAAGGCAAGGACGGCAAGCTGCCGGTGATCATCGCTTCGCCATCGCCAATCTCGCGCCTGCTCAACGACAGCAGCGACCTGGTGACCAACATCAACATGCTGCTCCATAACGCCAACCAGATGTTCTCTGAGGACAACATAGGCCACCTCAGCAACACGCTGGCCAACCTCGACAAGACCACCGGCGCCTTTGCCGGCCAGCACGGCAGCATCGCCGAGGCCATCGAACAGCTGGTAAAGGTGGGTAATCAGGCCAGCGCCACCCTGGCCGAAACCCAGGCGCTGATGCGCAATGCCAACGGCCTGCTGGGTAGCGAAGGCAAACAGGCGATCGGTAGCGCCGAACAGGCCATGCAGTCACTGGCCCAAAGCACGGCAACCATCAATAGCCTGCTCAAGAACAACAGCGAGGCTATCGGTGACGGCGCCCAGAGCCTGAACCAGCTCGCCCCGGCCATTCGTGAACTGCGCGAAACCCTTAACGCGCTCAAAGGCATTTCCCGGCAACTGGAGGCCGACCCGAGCGGCTACCTGCTTGGCCGCGACAACAACAAGGAGTTCCAGCCATGAATCTGTCGCTGCGCCTGCTGACCCTGACGGCCTCGATGAGCCTGGTCAGTGCCTGCTCGATCCTGCCGAAGAGCGAACCTGTGGACCTTTATCGCCTGCCTGTGAACCAGCCCAGCCGCACAGCCCCGCCGCTGGAGTGGTCATTGCGCCTGAACAAGCCGCTGGCCAGTGAAGTGTTGGCCGGGCCGCGCATTGCCGTCATTCCCCAAGGCGATGTGATAAGCAGTTACAAGGGCGCACGCTGGAGCGATGCGGCTCCGGTGCTGCTGCGCAACCGCCTGCTTGATGGATTCCAGCGTGACGGCCAGGTGCAGCGCCTGAGCGCTGACGACAGTAACCTGCAAGCCGACTACGAGCTGGCTGGCGAGCTGCAGGCGTTTCAGAGTGAGTACCGCCCGGGCGGGGCGGTGGAGGTGGTGATCCGCTACGATGCGCGTCTGGTTAAGGGGCGCGACCAGCGCATCCAGGCCAGCAAGCGCTTCGAGATTCGCCAGCCGCTTGCCGACAAGCAAGTGTCAGCGGTAGTCGCCGGCTTTGGTCTGGCCAGCGACCAGCTGGTGGGGCAGGTGGTGAGCTGGACCATTGCCCAGGCCAACCAGGCACAGCTGAAGGTTCAGGCGAAGAACCAGTAGCAGACGAAGATCGCCGCGACCACCCCTGAAAACTCGGCCAGCAGTGCGCAACCGACCGCATGGCGCACGCGCTGGATGCCCACGGCACCAAAGTACACGGCCAGTACGTAGAAGGTGGTTTCGGTGCTGCCCTGAATCGTCGCCGCCACCAAGGCAGGGAAACTGTCCACGCCTTGGGTCTGCATGGTCTCGATCAGCATTGCCCGCGCTGCGCTGCCAGAGAACGGCTTGACCAGCGCGGTGGGCAAGCCCTCGACGAAGCGCGTGTCCAGGCCCATCCAGTTCACCGCATGGCGAATACCGTCCAGGGCCAGCTCCAGGGCACCAGAGGCGCGCAGCACACCCACCGCCACCAGCATCGCCACCAGGTAGGGCAGCAGGCTCTTGGCCACATCGAAGCCTTCCGTGGCGCCTTCGACAAAGGCTTCATACACCTTCACCCGTTTCAGGGCGCCCACCACCAGGAACAGCATGATCACGCCAAACAGCGTGAGGTTGCCCATGAGCGACGACAGGCTGGCCAGCGCGGCGGCCGACAGGGTGCCAAGAAAAGCCATGAAGCCTCCCAGCAGCAAAGCGCCGGGGATGAAGTAGGCAAGCACCACCGGGTCCCACAGACGCAAACGCTGCATCACTGCCACCGACAGCAGACCTACCAGGGTTGAGACGCTGGTCGCTAGCAGGATTGGCAGAAACACCATGGTCGGGTCTGGTGCGCCTTGCTGAGCCCGGTACATGAAGACGGTTACCGGCAGCAGGGTCAGCGACGAGGCGTTGAGCACCAGGAACAGGATCTGCGCGTTGCTCGCGGTGGTGCTGCCAGGGTTCAGCTCCTGCAGCGCGCGCATGGCTTTCAGGCCAATCGGCGTAGCGGCGTTGTCGAGTCCCAGGCCGTTGGCGGCGAAGTTCATGGTAATCAGGCCCAGGGCCGGATGGCCGGGCGGCACCTCCGGCATCAGGCGGGCAAACAGAGGGCCTAGCACCTTGGCCAGCCACTCGACGATACCGGCCTTTTCGGCGATCTTGAGAAAGCCCAGCCACAGGGTCAGTGTGCCGAACAGCAGCACCATCACCTCGACCGACAGCTTGGCCATGGCGAAGATGCTTTCGACCATTGCCGCGAAGATGCCTGCGTTGCCACCCACCAGCCATTGGGCCAGGGCGGACACCGCCGCCACCAGGAAAAAGCCGAGCCAAAGGCCGTTGAGCATCCGTATGTTCCCCCTGAAAAGTGCCCGAATAATAGCGTATCGCAGCTGGTGACTGGAGACCGCGGGCCTGACACAGGGACTGTATAACCCTTAAGACTGCGCGCCCCTCAGCGTTCGAGCAAGACTGTCGCTGCCACTAGAGGCCCAGGTTCTCGCAGATAGCAAAAAGCCCCGACAAGTCGGGGCTCTTGGTCAAACAGCCATCAGGCTCAGCGCTTGGCGGTTTCGCCAACCACTGCAGCTTCCTGCTTCTCGGCCAGCAGCGAGGCGTAGTACTGCTCGCCCTTGACCGCGTCGTACATGCCTTCCCAGCGAGCAATGACCAATGCAGCCAAGGCGTTGCCCACAACGTTCAGCGCAGTTCGGGCCATGTCCATGATGCGGTCCACGCCCGCGATGAAGGCCAGGCCTTCCAGCGGAATGCCGACGCTGCCCAAGGTGGCCAGCAGTACCACGAACGATACGCCCGGCACACCCGCGATACCTTTGGAAGTGACCATCAGGGTCAGTACCAGCAGCAGCTGCTGGCTCCACGACAGGTCGATACCGTACAACTGGGCAATGAAGATCGCCGCGATGCTCTGGTACAGGGTCGAACCGTCGAGGTTGAACGAGTAGCCGGTCGGTACCACGAACGAGCAGATCGACTTTGGCGCACCGTACTTCTCCATCTTCTCGATCACCCGCGGCAGCACGGTTTCCGAGCTGGAGGTGGAGTAGGCCAGGATCAGCTCATCTTTCATGATGCGCATGATCTTGATCACCGAGAAGCCGAACAGGCGGGCAACCAGGCCCAGTACCATGAAGGCGAAGAAGGCGATGGCGAAGTACACCAGCAGCACCAGCTTGGCCAGCGGCAGCAGCGAGCTGAAACCGAAGTTGGCCACGGTCACGGCAATCAGGGCGAACACGCCGATCGGGGCATAGTTCATGATCATGTGAGTGACCTTGAACATGGTTTCCGAAACAGCCTGGAAGGTACGAACCAGCGGGTCACGCAGCTCTGCCTGCAGGCTCGACAGACCCAGGCCGAACATCACCGAGAAGAAGATGATCGGCAGCATTTCGCCACGCATCAGCGCTGCGAAGATGTTCGACGGAATCAGGTTGAGCAGGGTTTCGATGAACGCGTGCTCATGCTGCACTTCGGCCGCTGTCGCCTGGTACTTGGAGATGTCCACCGTGCCCAGGGTGCTCATGTCGATGCCGGCACCTGGATGGAACAGGTTGGCCAGCACCAGGCCTACGACGATGGCGATCGTGGTCACCACTTCGAAGTAGATGATGGTCTTCAGGCCGATGCTGCCCAGTTTCTTCGCGTCGCCAACACCGGCGATACCCACGATCAGCGACGAAATCACGATCGGGACGACGATCATCTTGATCAGGCGGATGAAGATGTCACCAGCGGGCTGAAGGACGTTGCTGATCCACCATGCCTTTTCTGCACTGAAATGATTCAGTAGCGCGCCGATTGCAACACCCAGGACCAGACCGATGACGATCTGCCAGGCGAGGCTCAGTTTTGCCTTCTTCATGTCTTTACCCTTTGTTTTAGTGGTCATGGCACCTGGCGGAAACACGCGTAACAGCGCCATAGGCAAGGTCACGGGCAGTAAGGATTCCGTCAGGCGACGTCATGTAAGGACACCGCAGGCGAGCGACCGGGCGCTCTGGCCAGCGAAAAAGGCGGCAACTATTGCGACGGCAAGGGGCGAAAGCTAATGCCTGAAACGCATGGCCCATGCCGTTTATGCATACTGTTTTCGACCTAGCCGGCAGCTTCGCAAGTGCTTGATTTATAACATTCGGAATCCCGAACAAGACCAAACCGCCATATTTCGGCAGATTTGGCGGGACAGGTAGGACATGAAAGATGGCCTGTTCGACAATCCGAATGGCGTAAATGCCACTTGTAGCAGCACCAAGAAGGTCGAAAAAAATTTGATGTACGGTCGAGACAAAATGTGTCCCAGGGGAAAAAACGCGCAAGGGAAGCGAGGTTTCCCACATGGCTCCTCGGAAGTCAGGTCTGGCAAGGCATCCCTGTGACACCGCCGACCTGAGACTTCCGATTCCGCCTTTCCTGACCCGGCCCATTACTGGAGGCACTCCCTGTACCCCTAGGCCACTCCGATCCTGAAACAATCAGAGCAGCCCGACCCCTTGGTCATGTGCTACCCCTCCTCGGGGCGGCGCATCATAGAAGGCTGAACTATAGAAAGCTTCAGCTTCTATTACGTGACAGTGAGTGACCTTTCATCCGTGCCGGCAATAATGCTCAGTACCAGTTCGGGTCACGTTTGAGCTGCTCCTGCAGCATTGCCTTCATGCCGTCGTCAGGTTTGCCCAGCCAGCGGTACTGCGCATGACGGGTGGGCGACTTGTCGCTCGGCAAACCTTCGGGTACCTCCACGAGCATTCCGTAGGCATCATCCTTGTCCCAACTGAACGCCAAGATCAGCCGCTTGTAGGTACAGTTGTCCTGTTTTTCGCACAGCGGGCCGACCAGGTATTTGTCGCCGTCCTCCGTAACGGCAGACATCTGCTCCTGGGCACTGCCGGTCAGATTGACCACCCAATCGGGCAGGCGTTCCTCGCCTTCGAGGGTGTCCTGCCAGGTTTCCCGGTACTCCGGGTCCGAGCCGAGCAGCTGGTCGACCCGAACTTGGCCGTCATTGGCCGCCATGGCCGCCGCGCTGCCGCCCAGCAACAGGGCGGCGACCACGGCTGAACGAAGCTTCCTGCTCATCTTCAACCTCGTCCGCGTCCAAAGAAGAAGGAGGCTACAAACAACACCAGGAAGACAATGAACAGGATCTTGGCGATACCTGTAGCAGCGCCCGCGATACCACCGAAGCCCAATACGGCGGCGACAATGGCGATGATGAGGAAAGTGATAGCCCAACTCAGCATGGTAGTTCTCCTTTCTTTTTGCGGAATCGATCCGGCCGCTTGGTCAGAAAACCCAGCGTTCCTGGGGAACAACTTTTTCCACAGTGGCCGGTGAGGCAATGGCCTGGCCAGCTGGCTGCCAGTCAGCGGCCTTGACCAAGGTGTTGGCACGGGTTGCCTGAATCTGCGTCAACAGGGCAGTCTGAGCTGCCACCTGCTCAGCCAGACGCGCCGTCTGCAAGCTGTAATAGAAGAGGCCAGCGGCCAAGGTCAGCAGCATCGCCATGCCGAGTGTCAGCATCTGGCGCAAAGGCAGTGCGGCGCTCTGCGAGCGGTTGACGGATTGGCGGTTCATGCTGGCTCTCCTGCTGTAATTTTTGTTCAACCTGAACAGGTAATTGCAGCCTGCATGCCAGCCTTTTGATTTAAAGAAAATCCTTATAAATCAATGATTTAACCAATAAACGAATGCATCATGAGGACGTATCCTGCACGATGGCGCCTGTACGGTCGTGCGAATTGCACGATCAGCCTTCAACCTTGGTCGCCACCTTCAGCAGGTCAGCATCCACGCCCCGTACGCCGATGATCTGCCGGGCGATCTCCACGGCGATGGTTTTCTGCTCCCCGCTAACCACTTCGCCCGAGAGCCGCACCATGCCTGCTTCGCTGGCCACCTTCAGGTTCAGGCCATCGAGGTTGCGACTGAAGCGATAGCTGCTCTGGATCTTGTCGACGATCCAGCTGTCGCTCGGCTGCGGCCCGGTTGGCGCACCCGCTGGTGTTTCCCGCGCTTTGGCCATGGCAGCGGTATCGAGGCTGACCAGGTTGTTGACCAGGTACACGCCGTCGGTGGTACGCGCTACCACGCCCGCCAACTCCTTGGCTTCGGCACTGTCGACCTTGCCACGCAACGTCACCACACCTTCACTGCTTTGTACTTCTATAGGGGCCTTTTCGGTGGTACGGCTCCACAACAGCCGAGCACGGATCACCGCCGCCAGGGTCACATCCTCCAGGCGCTGGGCGTAGGCACGCAACTCCAGTGGACGCTCCACCAGTTGGGTATTGACCTGCAGTAGGTTCTCCACCTGTTCGATGCCCCGGGTAGCGCGGGCCACGTCCTCGGCCAGCTGCCGCTCGACCTCGTTCTCCACCTCACCGGAAAGCCGCGCCTGCTTGCCGTCCACTTCAACCTTGATACGAAATGAATCAAGCATGCGGTTCAGTGACAAAGCGGTTTGCAGGGCGCCTTCCAGGCGCGCGTCCTGCACAGGGTCGGCGAATGCCGGGGTAAACATGGGTAGCAGGGTGGCGGCCAAAACGGCTGTACGCAGGGAAAAGGGCATGGCAGTGCCTCCTTCGTGGGCAAAATCTGAAAAACATCGCAACCAATGTGCCAGCGCGTGTCTCTAAGCAAATCATTGAAGAATCACGGCTTGTAGACATCGTTCGGCCACTGGCTAGCATGCAAAGGACAGAATCCTTCAGAATTGACCATGCAACTTGCCCGATTTTTCCCACACTAAATAAAGATCTTTCCCTAAGGAGCACAGGAAATGGAATCAGCCCAGGACAACCAAGGCCGCATTCTACTGGTGGATGACGAGTCCGCGATCCTGCGCACGTTCCGCTACTGCCTGGAAGACGAGGGCTACAGCGTGGCCACGGCCAACAGCGCCGCTCAGGCAGAAACCCTACTGCAGCGCCAGGTGTTCGACCTATGCTTCCTCGATTTGCGCCTGGGTGAAGACAACGGCCTCGACGTGCTGGCACAGATGCGTATCCAGGCCCCGTGGATGCGGGTGGTGATCGTCACCGCGCACTCAGCGATCGACACCGCAGTGGATGCCATCCAGGCCGGCGCTGCCGACTACCTGGTCAAGCCGTGCAGCCCCGACCAGTTGCGCCTGGCCACTGCCAAGCAACTGGAGGTGCGCCAGCTTTCTGCGCGCCTGGAAGCCCTGGAAGGTGAAGTACGCAAGCCCAAGGACGGCCTCGATTCCCATAGCCCGGCCATGATGGCGGTGCTGGAAACCGCCCGCCAAGTCGCCATCACGGACGCCAACATCCTCATCCTTGGCGAATCTGGTACCGGCAAGGGCGAACTGGCACGGGCCATCCATGGCTGGAGCAAGCGTGCTCGCAAAGCCTGCGTGACCATCAACTGCCCGTCGCTTAACGCCGAGCTGATGGAAAGCGAGCTATTCGGCCACACCCGCGGCGCCTTCACCGGCGCCAGCGAAAGCACCCTGGGGCGGGTCAGCCAGGCTGACGGGGGCACATTGTTCCTCGACGAGATCGGCGATTTCCCGCTGACCTTGCAGCCCAAACTGCTGCGTTTCATCCAGGACAAGGAATATGAACGCGTCGGCGACCCGGTTACCCGACGTGCCGATGTACGTATCCTGGCTGCCACCAACCTCAACCTTGAAGAGATGGTGCGCGAAAGCCGCTTTCGCGAAGACCTGCTGTATCGCTTGAACGTGATTACCCTGCACCTGCCCCCGCTGCGCGAGCGCAGTGAAGACATCCTCATCCTGGCCGACCGCTTCCTTGCCCGCTTCGTCAAGGAATACTCCCGCCCCGCCCGCGGTTTCAGTGACGAGGCCCGCGCCGCCCTGCTCAACTACCGCTGGCCTGGCAACATTCGCGAACTGCGCAACGTAGTGGAACGGGCCAGCATCATCTGCCCGCAGGAAAGAGTGGAAATCAGCCACCTGGGCATGGGTGAACAACCCGCCGGCAATGCCCCACGCGTAGGTGCCGCGCTTAGCCTGGATGAGCTGGAACGTGCCCATATCGGTGCCGTACTGGCCGCCAGCGATACCCTCGATCAAGCCGCCAAGACCTTGGGCATCGATGCTTCTACCCTGTACCGCAAGCGCAAGCAGTACAACCTATGAAATGGCCGCCCATGAAGCTGCGTACGCGGCTTTTCCTCAGCATCTCGACGCTCGTCACGGTGGCGTTGCTGGGGCTGCTGCTGGGTCTGGTCAGCATGCTGCAGATGGCTACAGTGCAACAGCAACTGGTGCGCGATACCACCCATGTCCTGGAAGTGGGGCTGAAGTTGCGCCAGAACCTGGGCGAACAGCTGATGCTGATTCTCGATGAAGACACCGCCCCGGAAAGCCTGCGGCTGCTGCAGGAAAACTTCCAGGACCTGCTCAACCAAGGGCTGGAGCAAGGCGGTGAGCGCACCGGTTTCAGCAAGGCCAGCAGCAACTACCAGGCCTTCCTCCAAACCTATCGCGACAGCGCCACACCCGCTCGCAGCATGGGTGCCGATCAGCCGCTTGGGGCCGCGTTCAATCAGGTGCGCACCGACCTGATCGATTCCCACAAGCAGGCATTGGACCTGATTACCCATAGCGAGGAGCGCACCCGTGACCGCGCCTTGCTGGTCAGTGGTGTACTCGGCCTGATGGGGTTGGTGGTGTTGGTACTGGGGTTTATCACCGCTCACAATATCGCCCGGCGTTTCGGCCAGCCGATCGAAGCCTTGGCCAAGGCGGCCGATCAGCTAGGCAAGGGCAATTTCGACGTTACGTTGCCGGTTACCCAGGCCGCCGAGCTTAACCAGCTGACCCGCCGTTTTGGTCTGATGGCCGATGCCTTGCGCAAGCACCAGGCCACCAACGTTGACGAGCTGCTGGCCGGCCAGCAGCGTTTACAGGCCGTACTCGACAGCATCGACGACGGCCTGCTGATCATCGACCGCCAGGGCCGCCTCGAGCACCTCAACCCGGTGGCGCAGCGCCAGCTGGGCTGGAACGATAGCCGCGTGGGCAGCAGCCTGGTCGAAGCCCTGCAGCGACCCGAGCTTGAGCAACAACTGCGCCAGGTTCTGCGCGGGGGCAGCCTCGACCGCCCACCGGACGACCTGAACATGGAGGTCGATGACGAATCACGTCTGCTCACCTACAGCCTGACCCCGGTCAGCCACCCGCAGGGGCCAATCCTCGGCGCAGTGATGGTGCTGCACGATGTAACCGAGCAAAGGGCCTTCGAGCGAGTGCGCAGCGAATTCGTGCTGCGCGCCTCCCACGAACTGCGCACCCCGGTGACCGGCATGCACATGGCCTTCGGCCTGCTGCGCGAGCGGGTCAAGTTCCCGCCCGAAGCCCGCGAGAACGACCTGCTGGAAACCATCGGCGAAGAAATGCAGCGTCTGACCCAACTGATCAACGACCTGCTCAACTTCTCCCGTTATCAGAGCGGTTTGCAAAAGCTCGAGCTGGCCCCCTGTGCCATCGACGACCTGCTGGAGCATGCGCAATTGCGCTTTGCCGAACACGCTGCGCACAAGCAGATCGAGTTGATCAAAGAACTGGACCCGCCGCTACCGCGCATCCAGGCCGACGTCGCCCAGTTGGATCGAGTGCTGGACAACTTGCTGCACAACGCCATCCGCCATACCGCCAACGGTGGGCGCATTCGCCTGCATGCCCGACGGCACGCGGAACGGGTGATTATCAGCGTCGAGGACAATGGAGAGGGCATTTCCTATGGGCAGCAAGCGCGCATCTTCGAGCCTTTCGTGCAGGTAGGTCGCAAGAAAGGCGGTGCTGGGCTGGGGCTCGCGCTGTGCAAGGAGATTGTGCAGCTGCACGGAGGGCGTATGGGCGTGTTTTCTCGGCCGGGGCAGGGGACACAGTTCTACATGGCGTTGCCGGTCTGATTGCTTAAACGCGCCTACACCCGCCGCGGCAGGTGCCCGCGAGTCACCAACTCGGCAAACTGCCGGGCGTTCAGCGGGCGGGCGAACAACCAGCCCTGGCCATAATTGACCCCCTCGCTGTTCAGCAGCACTGCCTGGTCCTCGAACTCGATACCTTCGGCAATTACCCGCAAGTGCAAGTCATGGGCCATGCGGATGATATGCGGGGCCACGCCGCTACTGGCGGCATCGTGGCCCAGAGCGTCGATGAATGCCTTGTCGATCTTCAGGCAGTCCACTGGCAGGGTTTGCAGGTAGGCCAGGCTGCAATAACCGGTACCAAAGTCATCGATCAGCACCTGGTGCCCCACGGCGCGTAGCGCCTGCAGATTGTCACGGGCGACCACCACGTCGATCAGGCCGCGCTCGGTCACCTCGAAGGCAATCTGGCTGGGCGCCACTCGATGCAAAGCCAACAAACGCGCCGCCACCCGGCCAATACGTGGCACCATCACATCGCAGGCCGCCAGGTTTATCGATATGTATAGCTTGGGGTGCGAGCGCAATAGCTGGCCAAGCTGTTCAAGCACACGCTGCAGGACAAAGTCGGTGATCTGGCGAATCTGCCCGGTATTCTCCGCCAGCGGAATGAACAGGTCCGGGCTGGTCAGGGTGCCGTCCGGGCGGCGCCAGCGCACCAAGGCCTCGGCGCCCACACAGCGCCGGCTGTCGAGCTCGATGATGGGTTGGTAGAGCACCTGCAGCTCTCCTCGACGCAAGGCATTTTGCAACTCTGAGCTCATCGACCGCCGTTGCAGAATCAACTGCAGTACCAACCAACCGATACAGCAGGCCGCCAGCACGCTGCCGGGGAACAGCAACCAGAGCATGCCGTTCATCCTCAGCGGCAGACTGGCCCTCGGGGCAATCAGCACCAACTGGTAATCCGGCGACTTGGTCGGCATTCGGTAGATCAGCCGATCACTGAGTTCCAGCAGCGACTTGTGGCTGGTCGACCAGGCCGAGGGCGGAGGCCATACCTGTGGCGGGCCAAGCACCGGAATGGCCCGGGCGCCGTTATCCAGCACCACAACCAGGCTGCCGCCCGGGGGCAGGTCCACCACATCGGTCAAATGCCCACGGGAGGTGGACACCAGAAACTTGCCCCGGCCCAGCATCAGTGCTGCCAGGTTCTCGTTCGGCTCGGTGGTTGTGTTAAGCCAGTAGCTGTACGTCGGCCCCTGGATATCTGGCGCCCGCAAGGGAACGAACGCTCGCTCATCACCGCGGTTGGAGCAGGCAACATTGTCATCTACATAAGCCGCTTCATAGATGAACCGCGAGCTCAGGCCAACCTGTTGCAAGGCTGCCAGCATCGCCGGGCTGCAGCCGCGCAAGGGTTGGGCCTGCAGCAGGTCGACCCCCTCGCGCAACTGGCCGAACACCTGTTCGAGCCGGTCCAGAAAACGCTCGCCCTGGGCATTCATCTGTTCGCTTTCGCTTTGCTTCATTTGTTGCAGGGCAATGCCAATGCTGGCAGAGAGCAACACCGCGGCGCTGGCCAGCGCTGCCAAAGTGGCCAGCATCCAGGGGCGGTAAAAAATTTGGCGCAGCAAGGTAATGAGGGCTGACATCGAAGGCATCCAGTTGATAACCAAGGTATAGCAACGGAATCAATAATCACCCTCACCGTTTGGCGCTTCGCTGCAATCCACCCCACGCTCTTTGTAGAGGCAGCCTTGTGGCTGCGATGAGAACGTTAATAAACCGCGTCGACCAAACCCGCCTCTTCGTAGCGCAAGGCTGCTGCAACAAGTACCTCGCCCGCCACGACTCAACGCATGCGGTTAAGTACCTGCAGCATCGCTGCTGTCTGCGCATCCGGCATGCCGTCGAAGCGCTGCGGGCGGAAGCGCATCTGGAAGGCGGCAATCACATGACGTGTGGCGACATCCAGCACGCCGGTCTGCTCGATCTGATAGCCAAACCGTGCCAGCTCCTGCTGGTACCAGCCAACGCTTGGCGGGTTGACGCTGAAGTAGGCTTGCTGCCGTGCCACGGCGTTAGCATCCGGCCAGATACCCAGCCCGGCATCGGCCAGGCGCTTCCACGGGAACAATGGCCCCGGGTCCAGCTTGCGCAGCGGGGCGATGTCACTGTGGCCGATGATATGGCGTGGTTCGATGTTGTTGCGTTTGACAATGTCCTTGAGCAGCGCGATCAGCGACTGGATCTGCGCCTCGCTGTAAGGGTGCCAGACCCGGCCGTTCGGGGTGTCGGTAAAGCCCGGGTTGACGATCTCGATACCAATGGACGAGGAGTTCAGCCAGGTGCGCCCCTGCCACTGGCTATCACCGGCATGCCAGGCACGACGGTTTTCATCCACCAGTTGATACACCGTAGCCGGGCCATCGCCGATCAGGTAATGGCTGCTGACTTCTCCCTGGGTAAGCAGCGCCAGGGAGCGCTCCAGCGAAGCATTGGTGTAATGCAGGACAACGAACTGGATGCGGTTGTCCTGGTTGGCCGAAGGGTGACTGCGGTCGATGCGCAGGCCCGTCGAGCAACCGGCGACAGACAACAGCAAAAAGGAAATCAGGGTTTTTTTAAGCGTGGAAAGCACGTCAGTGGCCTCAGCGTATGAGCGCTACAGTATAACGTGCTCACCTGCGCTGTGCCTGCCGAGGAAACGGCGGCTGGCTAGCCTTGCTCGACGCGATTACGCCCCTGCTCCTTTGCCCGGTACAGCGCTGCATCGGCTCGTTTGAGCACCTGGTCGCTGCGTTCGCCAGAACGGAATGCACCCAGGCCGATGGAGGTGGTGATCACTACCCGCTCACCCTTGAAGTGGAATGGGCAGGCTTCGACTGTGGCGCGCAACACCTCGGCCATTTGCGCAGCGACTGCGGGCGTAGTCTGCGGCAACAGCAAGACGAATTCCTCGCCGCCAAAACGGGCGATGAAATCCCGGCCCCGCAGACGCTTGCGCAACTGGTCGGCCACGATCTTGAGGACCTTGTCCCCAGCCAGATGACCATAGTTGTCGTTGATGCGTTTGAAATGGTCCAGGTCAAGAATCGCCATCGCCAGATGACCGCCGTTTTCCTGCCAGTCAAGCATTTCGCGTTCGACTTGCTCGCTCCAGGCCGCACGGTTGGGCAGGCCGGTGAGCGGGTCCAGCAGCGCTTTCTGGCGCTGTTCTTCCAGGTGCTCGCGATAGCCAAGCGCCTCATGCTCCATGCTCGCCACCCGCTCCGACAAGCCTTGCAAGCGACCGGCCAGTTCCTGCTCGCGGCGATCACGCTCGTGCTTGTGCTCGTCCATGGTCAGCAGCAAGCCTTCCAGGCGGTTTTCCAGAATGTGCTTGAGGCTGTCTACATCGGCGGCACCTTGCACGCTGCTTTGCAGGCCGTCGACGTGCTCACGCAGTTGGCTATCCAGCTCGCGGGCAGCGGTGCTGTTGTCCGCGTGACCGGCACTGGCCTCGTGCAGGTGGCTCTGGAAACCTTCCAGGCGTTCATTGAGCTGCTGCAGGTAGGTTTCGAATTCGTGCTGGCCGCTGTCGGTGATCGCCAGCATGAGTACTGCCAAGTCATCCAGCACCGGGATCAGCTCATACCAGTTCAAGCCGCGAGCAACTCGCTCGCGCATTTCCAACGCCTGAGCCTTGTGGCGCTCGGGCAGGCTAAGGTCATCGAGCAGACCGATCAGGGTCTGCTCGATGTGCGCGGCAACCTGGCTGTAAGGCGGCTCCACTGCGTAGGGCAGGGCATAGGGGCCGTCTTCACCAAAGGTTTCTTCAAGGGCTTGTAAGGGTTCTGCCTCAGCCAATGGCTCGCTGGCGGAAACTGCAGCTTCCGGCAATGGCGCCTTGTCCCTTGGCAACGGGGCTGGCGCCATTTCGGCCGTTTCGATCAGCGCTGGGCCAAATGCCTCCAGCTCAAGCTCGGGCGCTTCGGCCACCTCGGCAGTCGGAGCAGCAGGGGCCGGCAACGGTTGTAGCGCATCGACGTCATCGGGCCGCGAGGGCTCGGCACTGCCGGCTGCCTGGGGCACAACCTCGGCAGCAGGCAACGCCACCGGCGCAAGCTCTGCTCCTGCCTGTGCATCTTCCTCGCGGCTTCCGAACAACCGCTGCAGAAACCCGGGTCGGGCTTCTTCACCCGGCTTGCCAAGGGCCGACAGCGCGCGCCCCTGCAAGCCGCTCAACTCGCCCAACAGCGGCGGCAGCTCGCGTGACTGGGCAACCCCGCCGTCGAGCTTCTTCGCCAGTTTTTTCAATGGCCGCGAGATATCACTGGGCAGGGGCAGGCCTTGCAGTTGGCCAACCAGTGCGGTCAGCGCATCGCTGACTTGGTTCATGCGGGTTTCGCGACGCTGTTCGGAATCCAGTACCGCTTTCTCAAGGCGCGGAATCAAGCCGGCGAGGCCGGCGTCCATGTTGTCGCTGCGAATGACATCGCGCATTTCCTTCATGCACTCGTCTACCACCTTGTCACTGCCTTCAGCAGCCAGGGTGCTGCGCACCAGGCCTCGACGCAGCAGGTCAAGACGGGCATCCCAACGGCGTTCGAGCTTTTCTTGCTGCTCGATGCTTTTAAGGTATTTTTCTTTCCAGCGCTCAGCGTCTTCAGTCATGCCCGGGTCCGCAAACGGTGATGGCAATTAGCTCAAAACCGGCAGCGTATCCACAGTCAATGCATCAGGCAATCGAATCTCGACAGCAACGGGAAGGTGGTCCGAAATTGGCTGCGCCAGCACCTCGACACGCTCCAGCGTGAGGCTTGAACTGAGCAAAATATGATCAAGGCAACGCTGCGGTCGCCAGCTGGGGAAGGTGGCCTCGACTTGCGGGGCGACCAGGCCCAGGTCGCGCAGTGGCGAATGCTCCAGCAGGTCGGTGGCATGGGTGTTCATGTCACCCATCAGCACCTGGTGACGGTAACCGCCTATCAGCTCGCGGATATAACCCAACTGCAGGGCGCGGGTCTTGGCCCCCAATGCCAGGTGCATCATCACCACTATCAGCGCATCTTCGCCTTCGCCAAACCGCACCAGAATCGCACCTCGCCCGGCCGGGCCAGGCAATGGATGGTCTTCGAGCAGTTGCGGCTTCAGGCGGCTGAGCACACCGTTGCTGTGCTGGGCAAAACGCCCAAGGTTGCGGTTGAGCTGCTGGTACCAATAGGGGAAGGCCCCCAAGTGAGCCAGGTGTTCGACCTGGTTGACATAGCCCGAGCGCAGGCTGCCACCATCGGCTTCCTGCAGGGCCACCAGGTCGAAGTCGCCCAGCAACCTGCCGATCTTCTGCAGGTTACCGGCACGGCCGTTATGCGGCAGCAGGTGCTGCCAGCTACGCGTCAGGTAATGGCGGTAGCGCTCGGTGCTTATGCCCACCTGGATGTTGAAACTGAGCAGCCGCAGACGACCATCCTCGGGCAGGCCCGGGGCCTGCAGGTGATGCTCGTTGACCTGCGGCTCGTGCAGGCCAATGCCACGCGTAGCTCTGAAGCGGGGCATGGGTGACGCCGCCTACTTGGCAGCGCGCTCCTTGTCGATCAGCTGGTCGGCGACATTCAGCACGCCTTCCGGTCCGCCGGCAGTCCCCAGGTCGAAGCGGTACTTGCCGTTGACGACCATGCTCGGTACGCCGGTGATTTCATACTTCTTCGCCAATTCCTTGGCCTGTTTGACCTGGCCCTTGATGGCGAACGAGTCGAAGGTGGCGAGGAACTTGTCCTTGTCCACACCTTGAGTGGCGAGGAAGTCGGCCATGTCGTTCTTGTCGGTCAGGCGCTTGTGCTGGTTCTGAATGGCATCGAACACCGCCGCGTGCACCTTGTGCTCGACGCCCATGGCTTCGAGGGTCAGGAACATCTGGCCGTGTGCATCCCACGGGCCACCGAACATGGCCGGTATGCGCTTGAAGTTGACGTCCTTGGGCAGCTTTTCAGCCCAAGGGTTGATGGTCGGCTCGAAGTGGTAGCAATGTGGGCAGCCGTACCAGAACAGCTCGACGACTTCGATCTTGCCAGGCACGGAAACCGGAACAGGGTTGCTCAGCTCGATGTATTCCTTGCCGGCGACAGGCTCGGCGGCCTGAACGGCAGTCATACCGAATACGCTGGCGGCGACCAGCGCAGCGCTGAGAATCAGTTTACGCATGCTTTACTCCTGAGCAGTCATGGGTCGCCACGACGCGACCTGCACTGAGACAGGCCGGGAAGGGCTCGAGTTCTGTAGTGTAACGGCTGCGGACGGAAAAAAGGGCAGCCCGGCCGCCCTTTCATCATTGACCTACAACATTAACCGAAAGTTAATGCAGGCCCTGGATGTAGCTGGCCAACGCTTCGATGTCATGGTTGCTCAGCTTGCCAGCGATGGTGCGCATGGTCATGGCATCGCCATCGTTGGTACGGTTGCCTTCGCGGAAATCAGTGAGCTGCTTGGCCACGTACTGCGAGTGCTGCCCGCCCAGGTGCGGGAAGCCGGCCAGGGCGATGCCCGCGCCGTTAGGCGAGTGGCAGCCAGTGCAGGCCGGCATGCCCTTTTCCAGGTCGCCACCATTGAACAGCGCACGGCCGCGCTCGACCAGTTTGGGATCGGCGGCACCCACGCTGCCTTTCTGGCTGGAGAAGTAGGCGGCGATATCGGCCAGATCCTGGTCGCTGAATGCGGCCAGCATGCCGGTCATTTCCAGCACGGTACGCTTGCCCGACTTGATATCGTGCAGTTGTTTTTCGAGATAGCGCTGGCCTTGGCCGGCCAGTTTCGGGAAGTTCGGTGCCAGGCTGTTGCCGTCAGGATTGTGGCAGGCGCCACAGACGGCGGTCTTGGCCTGGCCAGCGGCGGCATCGCCTTTGATAGGTTGCGCAGCAGTGGCCGCACCAGCGACACCCAGGGTCAACAGCAGACTCACGACTAGTTTGTTCATCAGCTAATCCAACACGGCTAAGGGTGAAATGTTATGTATCGGGACTGCCGCTCATCCAAAGGATGACCAAACGGTAGTCCTCGGCACTGCAGTCCATGCACAATCCACGCGGCGGCATAGCCTTGAAACCCTGGGTCACGTGCTTCACCAGTACATCCATGCCTTGCGCCAGCCTTGGCTCCCATGCTGCCCGGTCACCCCGTCTGGGTGCCTGTGGCAACTGCCCGGTGTGGCAGGCCGCACACGTGCGGTTGTACAACACCTCGGGATCCTGTGTAGCCTGTGCGCTGAAAAACGGCAGGAACATACCGACAGCAAGCAGCCATTTCGCCATGCGGAACGACCTTCAGGGTTGGGGGCCGCGCTGCGTTCTGTTGCGCGAGCTATTGTTCGACACCCCATGCCCGTTCTCCTTCGCTGGGAGAATGAGCACACAAAAACTGGGGCATTATATACTTCCGCCATCCAAACGGAAACGACACCGCTTGCCAGGCTTGGCTCTACAAAGTCAGGCAACACCCACATCGGATATCCCATGCAAGTCAAGAACCCCATCCTCGGCCTCTGCCAGAAAGCCAAATTCGCCCTCAGCGCAGCCAAGGTCGAACAATGCCCGGACGACCAGGGCTACGAGGTGGCTTTTGCCGGCCGTTCCAACGCCGGCAAATCCAGCGCCCTCAATACCCTGACTCATGCCAGCCTGGCGCGTACCTCGAAAACTCCCGGACGCACCCAGCTGTTGAATTTCTTCAGTCTGGACGATGAACGGCGTTTGGTCGACCTGCCGGGCTATGGTTATGCAAAAGTCCCGATTCCGCTCAAGCAGCACTGGCAGAAACACCTGGAAGCCTACCTGGGCAGCCGTGAGTGCCTGCGTGGCGTGATCCTGATGATGGACGTGCGTCACCCGATGACCGACTTCGACAAGATGATGCTCGACTGGGCCAAGGCCAGCAGCATGCCGATGCACATCCTGCTGACCAAGGCCGACAAGCTGACCCACGGCGCGGGCAAGAACACACTGCTGAAAGTACAGTCGGAAATCCGCAAGGGCTGGGGGGATGGCGTGACCATCCAGCTGTTCTCGGCACCCAAGCGCCTGGGCGTGGAAGACGCCTACCGAGTGCTGGCAGACTGGATGGAACTGGAAGACAAGCCGGTCATTTAATGCTTTGCGCCTGACCCATAGGAGCGGGTTTGCCCGCAAAAGGGCCGGGCCTGCTCTCCACCCGCCGTTCACCGTTGCCGCCACTACCGTATTCGCGGGTAAACCCGCTCCTACACCTGATCGGGGTTGGACACGCTTTGGTGATTGGGCGCAGGCCCTTGTAGGCGCGGGTTGCCCCCCCGCCGGAGCGGGGAAAAGCGGAAGCGCTGCTGCCGGGCAGACCCGGCCTCCGAGGCCCACCTCACAACCCACCGGAAAATGCCCGCGCAAAAAAAACCCCGCCTTCCTTGGGGG
>NZ_JBJJLR010000046.1:0-42909 GCF_046230975.1 Pseudomonas sp. KCJK9058 | reverse complement strand
CAATGGCACCCGAGCATCGCTGAGGCCATCGGCAACCTTTACAAGCAGGGCGAAGGCATCAACGTCGCCCGTGCGGGGTATTACCCACAGATTTCCGGTGGCCTGCGCACCGGTTATGACACCGGCTATGGCGGCGACCGCAATAGCCAGGCCCTGAACCTGTCGCTCAAGCAAATGCTCTATGACTTCGGCAAGGTCGACAGCGCCGTCAACGCGGCCCAGGCGGCCGCCGCCCGCGCCCAGGCCAATATCCTGCTGGTGGTCGACGACCTGGCCCGCGACACAGCCTATGCCTGGATCGAAACCCGCCGCTACGAGCAACTGATGACGATTGCCCGCGACCAGATTCGCGGCGTGGGCGACATTGCCGGCATGGCGCGCCAGCGCAGCGACATGGGCGCCAGTACCCGTTCCGACGTGGTGCAGGCCGAGTCCCGCGTGGAAAGCGCCCGTGCCACCCTGGAAGAGTACCAGTCGCAGTACGAGCGCTGGCGCTCGACCCTGGCGGCACTGATGGGCCGCGTTACCCCACCGGCACTGGCCGAAGGCTCACCCGCCGAGCTGAACCAGGCCTGCAAGCGCCCTGCACAGGGTGATGACCGCCTGCCCGCCGTGCTGATGGCCCTGGCCCAGCGCGCACAGGGCCAGGCAGAGCTGGCCCAGGCCAAGGCGGAGGCCTACCCTACCCTGTCGTTGCAACCGCAGGTCAATCATTACCTGGACGACGACTACAACCGCGATAACGCACGGCTGGACCGCACCCAGGCGGGCATCTACCTGAACGTCGAAGTCCCCATCTACCAAGGGGGCTCCATCAGCGCCCGTACCCGCGCCGCCGGCCACGCGCTGACCGCCGCCGACGCCGCCGAAGACGCCGCACGCCTGCAAGCGCGTCGAGGCCTGGCCGAGGCCATGGCGCAAACCTCCGGGCTGGGCCGCCGGCTAACCTCGCTGGAAGCACGCCAGGTCAGCATCCAGGAGGCACGCATGCTCTACGGGCGTCAGTACCTGGACCTGGGGACACGGCCACTGCTCGACCTGCTCAACGCCGAGCAGGAGATCTACCAGTCACGCTACGAACTTGCCGGCACCCGCTCCGATCTGCTGCGCCTGGATGTCGACTGCCTGTACAACACCGGCGCCCTGCGCACGGCCTTTGGCCTTGAGGGGCGCAACCTGCAAGGTGTGGAGATCCAGCCATGAGTGATTCGATCGATGTGACCCTGCCCAACCAGGCGCCCGCGCCGGAGCAGGCCGCCGTCCACCGGCCAGACCTTGGCCCCTGGCTTGAGGTGATGTTGCAGGTGGCACACCACTACCGCCTGGACGTATCACCCCAGCGTATTCGCCTGGCCGCTGCGGAGGATGCCCGCCCGTTGAATGAAATCCTCCGCCACATGGCACGTCAGGCGGGGCTGGCATTGCGCTTCGTGCACTTCGATGCCAAGGGCCTGCGGCAATGGCGCACGCCGCTGGTGCTGGAGCTGGACGACGGGCAGCTGGCGGTGGTCGAGTCGGTGACCGAAGAGGACGACCTGGCAGTGGTGTTCGCCGGTGACCAGGGCCTGACTTCGCGCCTGCCCCGCGACACCCTCAAAGGCCGTATCAACCGCGTGGCCCTGCTGCGCCCGGCCCGGCCACTGCGCGATGTGCGCACCGACGACTACACCGCGCCTTACGACCGCCACTGGTTCGCCCGCATCGTACTGCGTGACCTGCGCCCTTATGGGCAGGTGATGGTCGCTTCACTGGTGGCAAACGTGCTGGCGCTCGCCGGCGTGCTGTTCTCGATGCAGGTGTACGACCGAGTGATACCGGCTGAATCCCTGCCCACCCTCTACGTCCTGTTTGGCGGTGTGGTGTTGGCACTGGTGTTCGACTTCAGCATGCGCCTGCTGCGGCTAAAGGTGACCGATCTGCTTGGCAAGCGCGCCGACCTGCGGGTGAGCGACCTGGTCTACGGCCATGCCCTGCGCCTGCGCAACTCGGTGCGGCCGAAGTCCACCGGCTCGTTCATCTCGCAGTTGCGCGAGCTGGAGTCGATCCGCGACCTGATCACGTCCAGCACCGCCACGGTGCTGGCCGACCTGCCGTTCTTCCTGCTGTTCCTGTTCGTGTTCTGGCTGATCGGCGGCGTACTGGTGTTCATCCCGCTGGTCGCGCTGCTGGCCATGGTGTTGCCCGGGTTGCTTGCACAACGGCGCCTGGCACGGTTGGCCAATGCCTCGATGCGTGAGTCGGCGCTGCGCAACGCCATGCTGGTGGAAAGTATCCAAGGCCTGGACGAGATCAAGGCACTGCAGGCGGAGGCTCGCTTCGAACGGCAGTGGAACCAGTACAACGCGGCCTGCGCGCACACCAACCTGCGCCTGCGCACCCTCACCAACGGCCTGGTGACCTGGACGCAGAACGTGCAGGGTGCCGTGTTTGCCGTGGTCATCGTGATCGGCGCACCCATGGTCATCGCCGGCGACCTCACCACGGGTAGCCTGGTGGCGGCATCCATGCTTTCGTCGCGGATGATGGCACCGCTCGCCCAGCTGACCCATGTGCTAACCCGCTGGCAGCAGGCCAAGGTAGCGCTGCAAGGCCTGGACAAGCTGATGCTGTCGCCAGTCGACCACCCCGAAGGCGAAGCCCGCGTGCACCTGCCAGCCATTCACGGCGAGTACCGCCTGCGCCAGGCCAACTTCCGCTACAGCGAAGACTACCCGCCAGTGCTGAACATTGGCCGGCTGGACATCCAGCCGGGCGAGCGCATTGCCGTGCTGGGCCGCAACGGCGCCGGCAAATCAACCTTGCTGCAGGCGCTGGGTGGGGCCATGGACCTGGTACAGGGCGAGATCAGCCTGGACGGCATCGCCATGGCCCACCTCGACCCTGCTGACCTGCGCCGTGACGTCGGCCTGCTGCCGCAGTACGCGAGGCTGTTCCACGGCACCCTGCGGGAAAACCTCACCCTCGGCGCCGGCCAGGCCAGCGACCAGGAACTGGTGGCCGCGCTGGCCGCCACTGGCGCACTGGACTTCGTCCGCCGCCTGCCCAAGGGCATGGACCACTTGATCCTCGAAGGAGGCCTGGGCTTGTCTGGCGGCCAGCGCCAAGCCCTGGTGCTGTCGCGCCTGCTGGTACGCCAGCCGCAAGTACTGCTGCTGGACGAGCCGACCGCGTCGCTGGACGACATGACCGAGCGCAAGCTGCTGGATAACCTGGAGCGCTTCTGTCAGGGCCGTACACTGGTGATCGCAACACATCGACTGAGTGTTCTGCAGCGGGTCGACCGCATCCTGGTGCTGGACGCCGGGCGCATCGTCATCGATGACGCGCGCGATGCCGCGCTGGCCAAACTGCAGGGAGCCCAGGCATGAGCAACCATGAACTCCCGGCTTCCTACCTGGACGGGCAGGACGACCAGGCGGTGTTCCGCGCCGGCCGCATCATCACCCTCTGCGCGCTGATGCTGGCGGCGTTCCTGGCCTGGGCGGCCTGGTTCGAGGTGACCGAGGTGTCCACCGGCACAGGCAAGGTCATCCCAAGTTCGCGAGAGCAGGTCATTCAGTCGTTCGAGGGCGGTATCGTCGCGCAGATGAGCGTGGCCGAAGGCGACCTGGTCGAGCGCGGCCAAGTGCTGGCCCAGCTCGATCCGACCAAGACGGCTTCCAGCGTGGGTGAAAGCGAGGCCAAGTACCGGGCTGCCAAAGCCAGCCAGGCTCGCCTGCAGGCAGAGGTGACCGGCAAGCCCCTGACCTTCCCGGCGAGCCTGCGCGACTCTCCCGACCTGATCGATGCCGAAACCGCGTTGTACCAGACCCGCCGCCGCGGCCTGGAACAGACCCTGGCAGGTATTCAGGACTCGTTGCAGCTGGTGCGCAGCGAGCTGAAAATCACCGAGAACCTGGCAAAGATGGGTGCCTCCAGCCGGGTTGAAGTGATCCGCCTGAACCGCCAGCGTTCCGAGCTGGAACTCAAAGCCAACGAGGCGCGCTCAGACTATCTGGTGCGCGCCCGGGAAGAACTGGCCAAGGCCAGCGCCGAAGCGGACGCCCTGTCGGAAGTGATCCGTGGGCGCAGCGACTCGCTCACCCGCCTGACCCTGCGCTCGCCGGTGCGCGGCATCGTGAAGGACATCGAGGTCAACACCCTGGGTGGCGTGGTGCAGCCCGGTGGCCAGGTGATGAAGATCGTGCCGATGGACGAACGCCTGCTGATCGAAACCCGCATCGCGCCACGGGACATCGCCTTCATTCACCCCGACCAGGCGGCCAAGGTCAAGATCAGTGCCTATGACTACTCGGTGTACGGCGGGCTGGACGGCAAGGTGGTGGGCATCTCGCCGGATACCCTGCAGGACGAGGTCAAACCGGAAATCTACTACTACCGCGTGTTCATCCGCACCGAACAGGACAGCTTGCAAAACAAGGCCGACAAGCGTTTTGCGATCGTGCCAGGGATGATTGCCACGGTGGATATCCGAACCGGCGAGAAAACCATCCTCGATTACCTGATCAAGCCGCTGAACCGGGCCAAGGAGGCCCTGCGCGAACGCTGATCCAGTTATTTACACACATCCCTGCGCGCGCGGGCATGCCTGCGAACACCGGCGAAGCCGGTGCCATGCACCGCGACGCACGTTTCGCGGGCATACCCGCTTCCACAAGGGGCCCAAGCACTCCTGAGTTCTGTGCAAATTGCCTAAAGCCCGACCAAAACAGGCCGATAACCGGATATCCCCTGCTCCCCACCGAAGGTCACCATGGCCACGCAAAATGCCCGCGCGGATTCGCTATCCCTGCTGCTGTTCACCCTGCGCAGCGGCAAGCTGATGGCAATCAACCTGCTCAAGGTCAGCGAGATCATCCCCTGCCCGCCGCTGACCAAGCTGCCCGAGTCACACCCCCACGTAAAAGGTGTGGCAACCCTGCGGGGCCACTCGCTGTCGGTCATCGACTTGTCCCGCGCCATTGGCGAACAACCACTGGTCGACCCGCAGGGTGGCTGCCTGATCGTTACCGAGATCAGCCGCTCGCGCCAAGGCCTACATGTACAGGCAGTCAGCCGCATCGTGCATTGCCTGAGCACCGACATCAAACCGCCGCCCTACGCCTCGGGCACCCGCTCGTTCATCACCGGTGTGACGCGCGTGGACAACACTCTGGTGCAGGTGCTGGACATCGAAAAAGTCATACACGCCATCGCCCCGCCCGTCGCCGAACCAGCGCACGGCACCTTGAACGAAGAAGACGCCAGCCTGCTGGCCGCCGCCAACATCCTGGTGGTGGACGACAGCCAGGTGGCCCTGCAGCAGTCAGTGCACACCCTGCGCAACCTCGGTATCGAATGCCACACCGCGCGCAGCGCCAAAGACGCCATCAACGTGCTGCTGGAGCTGCAAGGCACCGCGCAGGAGATCAACATCATCGTCTCCGACATCGAAATGAGCGAAATGGACGGCTACGCCTTCACCCGCACGCTGCGTGAAACCCCCGACTTCCAGCACCTGTACGTGCTGCTGCACACCTCGCTGGACAGTGCCATGAGCAGTGAAAAGGCGACCCAGGCCGGGGCCAATGCCATCCTTACCAAGTTCTCCTCGCCAGAGCTGACCGATTGTCTGGTGGTGGCTGCGCGTACCGTGGTGTTCGCCGAGCACTGATATATTCAGCGACAAACTCCCCGGCTTGCCGCCGGGGGTGACTCGGGCATAATTCGCGCCCCTCGCAAGAAAATTGCCGGAATCGCGTATGAAGCTTCTCAGCTCTATCTTGATCAGCTGCGCCCTCTTCAGCGGTATTGCCCAGGCCTCCAGTAGCCAGGCCTGGAACGAGCAACGCCAGCAGATGCTCAAGGCTTGCCTGACCGCCAGCCAGTTCAAGGACGCCCATGCCCGCGGCAAGCCCGCCGAGTTTGATGACCAGGTCGGCATGAGTGCCCTGCTGATCGAAGGCGTCTACCCACAGAAGCACATGCAGCAGCGCACCGGCACCGAACTGTGCCTGTACGACCGCCAGCACCAGCGTGCTTTCGTCAGTGAATGGAGCCCGGAGGCCAAGTGACCGACCGCTTACGTTTCGGCTGTACCGGCTGCGGCAAATGCTGCACCGGCCACCATGTGCCACTGACGCTGGCCGAAGCGCGTCGCTGGGCGGACGATGCCGGCCAGGTGGTGGTACTGATCGAGGCCTTCGTCGTGGACGGCCCCGGCATGCCGCTGGAGCAGCGTGACCATGTGCTGCGACGCTCCCATCCAGTGCATTGTGGCGAGGGCGAGGCACGCGTCTCGGTGACCTTTGCTGCATTCAACCCCGGACGTTGCCGTAACCTCGACGCCAACGACCTCTGCACCATCTATGAGCAGCGCCCGCTGGTGTGTCGCATCTATCCGGTAGAAATCAACCCGCATATCCCGCTGCGGCCAGACAGCAAAGACTGCCCGCCTGAGGCTTGGCAACAGGGGCCGGAGCTGATTCATGGCGCGCAACTGGTCGATGTGGAACTGCAGGCACTGGTACAGGCTTCGCGCCAGGCCGACCGCGATGACATTGCCGCCAAGGTGGCGGTGTGCCAGGCATTGGGCATGACGACCAGTGCGCTCAAGGGGAATGGGTTTACCGCCTACTTGCCGGATATGGGGGCCTTTGCTGCGGCACTGGCGCAGGTACAGGGGAATGAAGCGGCACAGTGGACCTTGCATGTGCAGGATGAAGCGCTGACGGCAAGCTTGCAGGCACTGGGTTTGCACACAACCCATCAAACCCCGGTTTATTACGCCTTTATCGGTTTCTAGCCTGACCATTTTGCCCAAGGCGGCACCCTGTGCAGCTGCTCTAGCACGGGACTTTTGCCGAAAGTCCTATTGATTTTCGCAAGGATCGTTACCTTTTGCGCAACAGTGCTTATCGCACTTCGCTCTGTTTCGAGTGCACTGAAAGGACTAACTTTACCCCTGTCCCCATTAGCACTTGCACCGCAAGAAGGTAGTTTCAAATGTCCAACAGTATGGGTATTGCCAGCGTCTTCGTCCTGTCTTCCCTGTTGTTGTCGCCCCTGGCCATGGCCGAAGAATCCCCGGCTTTCGTTACCCGTAATGCAGCGTTCGCGGCGGTCCATCAAGAGGCCCGTGAGGCTGTTGCCGCAAACAAGGCAGATACCGCAAAAGACGCGAAACAGACAGCTTCCAAAGTGACCGTCGATGCCAATGCCGACAGCTGATCAAACGCTGTCGCTGTTCCTTCTTTCCCTTGGCTACGCCATGGGCACCTCCGGTGCCGATATGTTAGCCTTTTAAAGCCGCTGCCGATCAGCGGCTTTTTTTATGTGCTTTAACACTCAGCCCGGCTGTAACGTGTACCTATAAAAAGACGCACATTCAAATATAAAAACTGCCCCACCGTCAGACCAAAGGAGCTAGTACCGGTGCCTTCCGCGTTTCGTTTTACCCCGCTTTTCATTGCGTTGACTGCAACGATCCCTTTCGCCGCCCAGGCAGATGAAGACAAGGCTGATGGCTTCATCGAAGGTTCGTCCTTCAACCTGCATTTTCGTAATGCCTACTTCAACCGCGACAACCACAACGCCGGCGTGCGCGACACCCGCGAGTGGGGCCAGGGCGCGGTAGCGCGTTTCGAGTCGGGCTACACCCCTGGTGTGGTCGGCTTTGGCCTGGATGCTCATGCCATGCTGGGCCTGAAGCTCGACGGCGGTGGCGGCCATGCCGGCACCAGCATCCTGCCCGAACACATCAAGGACGACGGCGAACTGGGCGCTGCCCCGCATTCGTTCTCCACTGCCGGTGCTGCGGTCAAGCTCAAGGCCTTCGACACCGAACTGAAAGCCGGTGACCTGTTCCTCACCAACCCGGTGATCGCCGGCGGTGAAACGCGCATGCTGCCGCAAACTTTCCGCGGTGTAAGCCTGACCAACACCAGCATTGATGGCCTGTTGCTCGAAGGCGGCCAGGTCAGCTTCACCCACCCGTACAACCAGAGCGGCCACCGCCGCATCGACACCTACTACGGGTCACTGGACGAGCACGACAAGAGCAAGCACCTGAACTGGGCCGGCGCGTCGTGGAGCGGTACCGAGCACATCACCGCCAACCTGTACGCCGCCGAGCTGAAGGACATCTGGAACCAGTACTACGCGGACTTCGACTACACCTATGTGGTCAATGACCTGGTCAGCCTGAACCCGGGCGTGCACTTCTATCACACCCAGGACACCGGCCAGGCCCTGCTAGGCAAGATCGATAACAACACCTACAGCGTGCACTTCACCGTCAACGCAGGCTTCCACAGCGTCACCGCCGCCTACCAGCGAGTGAACGGCAACACGCCATTCGACTACATCAACCTGGGCGACAGCGTGTACCTGGACAACTCGCGCATGTACTCGGACTTCAACGCGCCGAACGAGCGTTCGTGGAAACTGCAGTACGGCTATGACTTCGCCGGTGTCGGCGTGCCTGGTTTGTCTACCTCGCTGTCCTACTCGCGCGGCGAGGCTGACCTGACCAAGGCCACTCAGGACACCACTCACTACGACTACTACCGTGAAGATGGCAAGAACGCCATGCACTGGGAACGCGACCTGGACGTGAAATACGTGTTCCAGGAAGGTGACCTCAAGGACCTGTCGGTGCTGGTACGCTATGCCACCCACCGCGGCAGCCAGGGTTATGCGTCGATCGACAGCAACAGCGACAACGATGAACTGCGGGTCATCGTCGATTACCCACTGAACGTGTTCTGATCTTTTGCTGCCAGTGTAGGAGCGGGTTCACCCGCGAAGAAGGCTTCGCCGGTTTTCGCGGGTAAACCCGCTCCTACAGGGGTACACGGCAACTCGAAAAGAACAGTACACCGTGCTTCCGTCGGACAAATCTTGTCCGACAATCCCTGCTTCCCTAGAATACCGCCGCCGCGAATGGCCCTGCCCACGCAGTAGCGAGCATGCCCACCCAATCCCCGCGTTTCGCAATCTACAGGTCGCACCCCGAGCTGATCCTCAATCTGGGCAGTTGCCTTGCCGTGCTCGCCATCGTGGCCATCGTCAGCTACCTGCTTGCCCGCGAGCGCGAGAGTGTCGAGCAGTCGGCGGTGCGCTCGTCGAACAACATCGTCCAGCTGATCGAAAGCGACATTCTGCGCAACGTCGAACTCTACGACCAATCACTGCAAGGCCTGATCTGGGCCGTCGGGCGCAAGGAACTGCCGGAAGTCCCCGGCCCGATACGCCAGCGCCTGCTGTTCAATGAAGCCTTCGTCGACCGCAAGCGCGGTGACGTGCTGTGGCTGGACAAGCAAGGCAATGTCGTCGGCGACTCCACCAGCAGCGTGCCACGCAAGGCCAACTTCGGCGACACCGGGGTGTTCAAGGCCCACCAGCACAATGCCAACCTCGGCTTGCTGGTGGGCCCCCCGTTCAAGGCCAAGCTTGGCGACCTGGACTGGTGTATCAGTTTCAGCCGACGCATCTCGGGCCCCAATGGCGAGTTCGCCGGGTTGGCAGCGGGTGCGCTGCGCCTGTCGTACTTCAATGAGTTGTTCCAGCGCCTGGACATTGGCCACGACAGCAGCATCAACCTGTTCAATACCGACGGGCAGTTGCTCGTCCGCCAGCCCTCCCCCGCGCAAGACCCGCTGATTGGCACTTACTACACCGAACGGCCCAATTTCAAGCGCATCCTCAGTGAACAAAGCGGTAACTTCACCGCCCGCTCCCACAGCAGCGGCAAGCCGCGCATATTCACCTTCGCCCGGGTCGCGCAATTGCCCCTGATCGTACTGGTGGTGGATTCGGCCGACGAGGTGTTTCAGTCCTGGCGCCGCACCGCCATTCTGGTCAGCGTCGCCACCGGCGGTCTGTGCGTGGGCATTCTGTGGCTGACGTTGCTGCTTGGCCGCGAACTGCGCCGCCGCCACGAAGCCGAAGAAAACCTGGCGATGCTCGCTTCCACCGATAGCCTGACTGGCCTGGCTAACCGCCGCAGGCTGGACCATGTGCTGCGCCAGGAATGGGCCCGCGCCCAACGCAGCCGTAAGCCGTTGGCGATACTGATGGTGGACGTGGACCACTTCAAGGCATTCAACCAGCGCCATGGCCATGCCGGTGGCGACCATGCCTTGCGCGAGGTGGCGAAGGCCATCGAAGCCTGCATTCGTCGCCCGGCAGACCTGGCTGCGCGCTATGGTGGGGAGGAGTTTCAGGTAGTGCTGCCGGAAACCGATCTGGCCGGGGCCCAGCTACTGGCTGAACGCATCCGCGCCAGCGTCGAGGCGCTGGCGCCGTTTGCGGATGATGCCCACGCAGTGACCGTGAGCATCGGTATCGGTCTGTCCGGCACCCAGCATGACCTTGGCAGGGTGCTGGGTGCTGCGGACGAAGCGCTCTACCGCGCCAAGGCCAATGGCCGAAATCGGGTAGAGGGCCCGCTCGATTAGGAGCGGGCGCGGGCAGCGTTGCGCAGGGCCTTGACCTGGTCATGGTTGCGCTGCACGCCTTGCAGCTGCTTTTCCACCAGGCTGTATGTCATGTCGCTGGCAGTGCGGCCCAGTTTCACCAGCTTTTCGCGGGCTTCCTTGTAGGCCTTGAGGGCGTGGTCCTCGCCACGCTCCACCTCGTTCAGCACGGCTTCTTCGTCCTTGCCGGTGACCATCGACTTGAGGTTGACCCAGCCGCGGTGCAGGTCGCCACTGATGCTGGTAGAGGTTTCCGGATCACCGCCCAGGCGGCGCACTTCGCCCTGCAATTCACTGGCAGCGTTGGCGCACTCGCCCGCACGCTGGACGAAGAACGCTTTCAGTTCGGGGTTCTTTACATCATCGGCCGAGGCCTTGAAACCTTTCTCGCCATCCTTGCTGTACTCGATCAGGTCGTTGAGTACGTCGATCACGTCTTTGTTGGGGTTGCTCATGGTCGAACTCCTTGGCAGGTGATAGTCCACTAGAGAAATGCAGTGTTCGTGCCACGCTTTTAAAAAACGCAAACCCTTTATTATTCAATAACTTATAGCTTTATGGGAGACTACTGTTTACGGCGTTCTGCATGATTGCCGCTTGGGGCTTCGTGCAGATTGCAGTATGGTCGGCGCCTTTCCACAGCCAGGTGCGCGAAGATGAAGCCGGAAACCCTCGAATTACTGGTGACCCGCAGCATGCCGTTCGGCAAGTACCAGGGCAGGATCATTGCCGACCTGCCCGGGGACTACCTGGCGTGGTTTGCGCGCAAGGGCTTCCCGGCAGGGGAACTGGGCGGGTTGCTGGCGTTGATGCATGAGATCGATCACAACGGGCTGGGTGATCTACTGGTACCGTTGCGGCAGAAGCATCGCCGTTGAAAGGCCAACACGGGCTCTGTGGGAGCAACTGTCTTGCTCAATTTCTGAAAGCTGGCGCGATCCGTGTGGGAGCGGCCTTGCGTCGCGAAAGGGCTGCACAGCAGCCCCGGGAGCGTCGATGCAAATAATGCCGGGGCCGCTTCGCGGCCCTTTCGCGACACAAGGCCGCTCCCACAGGCCGGTGTTCAGCCTCAGCCCAGCGCGGTATCGAGAAACCTCATCACCGCAAAACCGCCCATCAACCCTGGGTAATGGAGCTGGGTGCAGCGCTGGGCATCAAGGCCTAGCCGGCGCTGGAAGCCCTGAAGGTCGCCGTACACATCTAAAGCCTGGCGCAGTCCTTGTGGGAGCGGCCTTGTGTCGCGAAAGGGCTGCGAAGCAGCCCCAGATTTTCAGCTTCGCAACTTAGATTGCCGGGGCCGCTTTGCGGCCCTTTCGCGACACAAGGCCGCTCCCACAGAACGAGGTCTGCTCATACACTTTTAGCAGGCGCCACGGCCAACTCCACACCCTCGCTCTTCTTGATAACCGCATACACCACCGCTGTCACCAGGCTACCCGCCACAATCGCCAGCAAATACAGCAACGCATGGTTGATCGCGTTGGGGATCAACAACACGAACAAGCCGCCATGCGGCGCCATCAGCTTGCAGCCAAAATACATCGACAATGCCCCGGTCAACGCACCACCGGCGATACTGGCCGGGATCACCCGCAACGGGTCCTTGGCGGCAAACGGAATCGCCCCCTCGGAGATGAAACACAGCCCCAGCGCCAGCGCCGCCTTGCCCGCCTCGCGCTCGCTCTGAGCAAACTTGCGCCGGGCCAGGAAGGTGGCAATGCCCAAGCCAATCGGCGGCACCATGCCGGCGGCCATGGTCGCCGCCATTGGCGCGTAGCTCGACGAGGCAAGCAGCCCCACCGAGAACGCATAGGCGGCCTTGTTGATCGGCCCGCCAAGGTCGACGCACATCATGCCGCCCAGCAACAGCCCCAGCAGGATGGCATTGGTGGTGCCCATGCTGTCGAGGAAGTGCGTCAGGCCTTCGAGCATCGCCGCTACCGGCTGGCCGACCACGTAGATCATCACCAGCCCGGTGAACAGACTGGCCAGCAATGGAATGATAAGGATCGGCTTGAGCGCCTCCAGGCTGCTGGGCAAGCGCGCCCATCGGGCAATGGCCTTGGCACTGTAACCGGCGAGGAAACCGGCGACGATGCCACCGATAAAGCCGGCCCCCAAGGTGCTGGCCAACAGGCCGCCAATCATGCCCGGGGCCAGCCCGGGGCGGTCGGCGATGGACCAGGCGATATAGCCTGCCAGTAGCGGAACCATCAGTTTGAAGGCGGCTTCACCGCCAATCTGCATCAACGCCGCCGGCAAGGTGCCCGCCTCTTTGTAGGCCTCGATACCGAACACGAACGACAGGGCAATCAGCAGACCGCCGGCCACCACCATCGGCAGCATAAACGACACACCGGTCAGCAAGTGCTTGTACACGCCGGTTTTCTCGCCCTTGGCCGGCGTGGTCGCCGCTGCAGCGTCGGCAGCGTTTTCCACCGTGGCCTGCGCCAAGGCTTTGTCCAGGGTAGCGCGGGCCTGCTTGAGGGCAATGCCGGTACCACAACGGTAAATACGTTTACCGGCGAAACGTGCAGTGGGTACTTCAATGTCGGCGGCCAGCAGCACCACGTCGGCCGCTGCGATGGCGTCAGCGGACAAGGGGTTGCGCGCACCGACCGAGCCCTGGGTCTCGACGGTGAGCTGGTAGCCCAGTTGTTGTGCGGCTTGCTGCAAGGCTTCAGCGGCCATAAAGGTATGGGCTACGCCGGTCGGGCATGCCGTGACGGCAACGATGCGGGCGCCAGCACTGCCAACTGCGGCGGGGGTGCCTGTCACAGCGGCCAGCAGTTCGGCGTTGGCCGCCGCTTCGTCGAGAAAGCCTTCGCGATCAGCCAGCGCCTGGGACGGCGTGCTTTGGTACAGGCGCTTGCCGACGAAGCGGGCCAGGTCCACCGGCCCGGTGCTGACCACAAGCACCCAGTCAGCCTCGGCGATCTGTGCAGCGCTCAGTTGCCGCTCGGGGTGTTCAGTATTCTGCACTTCGACGCTGGTGCTCCAGCCGCGCCGCTGGGCAGCGGCGGACAGCAAGCGTGCGCTCAGTACACTCGATACCTGGCCGTTGGGGCAGGCGGTGACTATGGCAATGTTCATCGGCAACCCTCTTGTTGTTCTGTCAGTTGCACGGCCGCTTCCAACTGCGCCAGGTGCTCGCGGTCATGGATGCCGAAGCCAACCTGGGTAACGGCCTGGGCGGCGATGGCAGTGGCCCGGGTCAACGTCTGTGCAGGCGCCTCGGCCAGCAGCAGGCCGTGGACCATGCCGGCCACCAGCGAATCCCCCGCCCCCACCGTGCTGGCCACCCGCACCTTGGGTGGGCGGGCCTGCAGGGCCAGATCGCGACTGAACCAAGTGACGCCCTGCTCGCCCGCAGACACCACCACGTGTTCAACGCCACTGTCCAGCAGGCGCTTGGCGGCGGCGCGCTGTTGCGCCAGGTTATCCACAGCCAGGCCTAGCACTTCGCCCAGTTCTTCGGTATTGGGCTTGACCAACCAGGGCGCGCTTTGCAAGCCGACACGCAGGGCTTCACCACTGCTGTCCAGGACTACCTTGAGGCCTTGGGCCTTCAACCGTTCGAGCAACTGGCGGAACCAGTCGGCACTGATTCCACGCGGCAGGCTACCGGCCACCACCACGGCATCGTGACCGGGGGCAATCTGTTCCAGCCTGTGCAGCAAGGCACTGCGTGCCGCCTCGTCGACCTCCGGGCCCTGCCCGTTGATGTCGGTCACGCGGCCATCGGCCTCGACCAGCTTGATATTGCTGCGGGTTTCGCCCGGCACACGGACAAAGCAGTCGGTAAAACCGCGGCCGTCGATCAGCGCCTCGAAGGGCTGCAGATTGTCGCGCCCGAGGAAACCGCCCACGGTTACGCTGTGCCCCAGGTCGGCCAGTACCTGGGCAACGTTCAGCCCCTTGCCTGCGGCGTGACTGTGCTGCGCCTGGCTACGGTTGACCTGCCCTGGGCGCAGAGTGTCCAGGCCGATGGTGATATCCAGCGCAGGGTTCAGGGTAAGAGTGAGGATCTTGGCCATTCAGTAACGCTCCACCAGCGCGCGAACTGCTGCGGCGCTGTCCTGTTGCAGGGCCTCGCGCGCCAGGGCGCGGGCTGTCTGATGATCGGCCTGGCGAACCAGTGCCTTGACTTCGGCGATGCTGCGCGCGGAGACGCTGAGTTCGTCCACGTCCAGCCCCAGCAGCACGGCCACCGCCTGCGGGTCGGCCGCCAGCTCGCCACACACGCCCACCCACTTGCCGTGGGCATGGGCGGCGCGCACGGTCATGTCGATCAGGCTCAATACCGCCGGGTGCAGGCCATCGGCCTGTGCCGAGAGGCTGGGGTGGCCACGGTCGATGGCCAAGGTGTATTGAGTCAGGTCGTTGGTGCCGATGCTGAAGAAGTCCACCTCGCGCGCCAATTGCGCTGCCAGCAGGGCCGCTGAAGGCACCTCGACCATAATGCCCAGTTGCAGGTCGGCTACCGGGATTTCTGCACGCAGGCGCTCTACCATGGCCCGAGCCTCACGCCACTCGTGCACCTGGCCAACCATCGGGAACATGATACGCAACGGGCGCTGGTCGGCGGCCCGCAGCAACGCGCGCAACTGATCTTCCATCACTTGCGGGCGCTGCAGGGTCAAACGCACGCCGCGCACGCCGAGGAAGGGATTTTCCTCGGCAGCGATCGGCCAGTAAGGCAACGGTTTGTCGCCGCCAACATCCAGGGTGCGCACCACCAGCGGGCGCCCATCGAGGCCATCGAGCACGCGACGGTACTCGGCTTCCTGAGTAGCCACATCCGGCGCTTGAGGGTGGGCCATGAAAATCAGTTCGGTGCGCAGCAGGCCGACACCTTCGGCGCCCTGCTCCACCACCTTGGCGATGCCGTTGCTATCGCCGATGTTGGCAAACACCTCGACGGCATGCCCATCACGGGTGATAGCCGGCTCGAAGCGGTTGGCCCAGGCGGCCTGCAGGCGTTGCTCGCGCAGGTCACGCTCGGCCAGCGCCCGCTGCAGTTCATCCGCTGGCGGTGCGACGCTGACCACACCACGCTGGCCATCGAGCAGCAGCGGCGTACCACTCTCCAACAGCAGTATCGATGCACCCGCGCCGACCACTGCTGGTATGCCCAACGCCCGGGCGACGATGGCACTGTGGGCCGTGGCGCCGCCCTGGGCGGTGACAATGCCGGCAACCCGGTTGGGGTCCAGGCGGGCGACATCGGATGGACCGACTTCGGTCATCACCAGCACATAGGGTTGCTCGGGTTCAGCCTGCGCCTGCACCCCACACAACTGCGCCAGCACGCGGCGGCCAATATCGCGCAGGTCGGCGGCGCGCTCGGCGAGCAGCGCATCGTGCAACGCCTCTTGCTGACGGGCCGCAGCTTCGATCACGGCCATCCACGCGGCCGCAGCGCTTTCGCCCTGGGCCAGGCGCTGTTCGACATCATCGGTCAGGGCCGGGTCGGCAAGCATTTCCTGGTGGGTGACGAAAATTTCGCCAATGGCCTTGTCGCTGCGCAGGACCAAAGCCTGCAGTTCGCCGTTGACGGTAGCCAAGGCTTCGCGCAGTTTCTGCCTCTCCAGGGCGCACGATTCACCCCGCAAGGGATAGTCGAACTCACGCTCGACACAGACATGCGCCGGGCCGCTGGCAATGCCGGGGGCGGCGCCCACACCCTGGATACGGCTGCCGGCCGCTGGCGCTTGCAGTACTTCGGGTACGTCATCGGCAATGGGCGCGACGCTCTGCGGTAGCGGTTCTACCTCTTCACCCAAGCCTTGCTCGATAGCCGCCAGCAGCACCGGCAAGGCATCGGCAGCGATGCTCGGTTCGGCGACCAGTTCCAGTGCCTGACCACGGCGTGCGCCGAGGCTGAGCAGCTTGCTCAGGCTCTTCACCGATACGGCTGGCTGCGCGCTATCGACCAGGCGCACACGGATTTCCCCTTCAAAGCCTTTGGCCAGTTGTGCAAGCACCTTGGCCGGGCGCGCATGCAAGCCATGTGGATTGGCCAGCACGACACGTGCGCTAGGCCAGTCCGCCGGCGCTTCACCGCCCAACACTTCCAGTACCGCACGGCTGCTGGTGGCCTGGTAGAGCATCTGCCCGCGGCCTTCGATCAACACTTCGCACAGACGCTCGAGCAGGGCCTCGTGAGCGGCGCCAAGGCTGGCCAGGCAGAACAGACCGTTGAGCGGCTGGTCGCGGTAACGCAGCGGCTGCTGCGGGGTGATGAAGGCGAGGCCCGGTTGACGAACCTGGCGCTCGCTGTGCAGCCACCACAGGCCCTCACCCAGCGGTAGCGGCTCGGCCTGCTGCAGCACGGCGGCAAAGCCACTGTCGACACAGTCGGCACGTTGCAGCAGGCGGGCACCGCGCCAGGCCAGTTCGTCGAAGTCTTCTGCCGGCACGTTCAGGCCGACCAGCTGCGCATCCAGCGCCAGCGCCTGGGGCGCGCCCTGCAGCAGCTTGAGCAGCGCTTCGGCAGAGCTGGCACGGCGCAAGGCTTCGGCCAGGTCGGTCTCGCCCAGCGCCCGGGTCAACAGCTGCAGCAGGCGCAGGTGTTCGTCGGAGCGGGCGGCAATACCAATGGCCAGGTAGACCATTTGCCCGTCACCCCAGTCTACTCCCTCGGGGAACTGCAGCAGTCGTACGCCGGTGGCATACACCAGGTCACGTGTTTGCGGCGTACCATGGGGAATGGCGATGCCCTGGCCAAGAAACGTGGAGCCTTGTGCCTCCCGGGCCTGCAGCCCTTGCAGGTAACCGTCGGCAACCAGGCCGTCCGCAACCAGCCGATCCGCCAAAAGGCGCAATGCCTCGGCCTTGTCGGCGGCCTTCTGGCCCATGGCTATCTGCTCATTGGCGAGCTCGAGCATGACCTTCTCCTTTTGCAGTTCCCGTTCGGGTACTGGAGTATTGTTGTGAAATTCACATAAAGGGCCAGTTCAGCAGCCTTGCGCAGGTGGCAGCCGAGGCAGAAAATTCGGCAGCTGAAACGTTTAATCTGACCAGACGGCCACGTTACTCGATAATCTGCCCAGTAAAAAGCCCCATCCTGTCGGACAATTGCGACAATGGTCGTCTGCGCGTGATGCCTGTACCGGGTCAAACTACCCGGTCCGGCCTTACAGCCAGCCCCGGTAATAACAAGGAAAATTCGGTGAAACTCAGCGATATCGCCCGTCTGGCCGGTGTGTCCGTGACCACTGCCAGCTACGTCATCAATGGCAAGGCTGAACAGCAGCGCATCAGTAACAGTACTGTCGAGCGGGTACGCGCGGTGGTCGAAGCCCACGGCTTCACCCCCAACCCGCAGGCTGCTGGGCTGCGCAGCCGGCATACCCGCACCCTGGGCTTCATTCTCCCGGATCTGGAGAACCCCAGCTACGCCCGCATTGCCAAGCAACTGGAGCAAGGCGCCCGCGCCCGCGGCTACCAGCTGCTGATCGCCAGCAGCGACGACCAGCCAGACAGCGAGCGCCAACTGCAGCAACTGTTCCGTGCGCGCCGATGCGATGCGCTGTTCGTTGCCAGTTGCCTGCCGCCAGAAGATGACAGCTACCGCGAGCTGCAGGACAAAGGCCTGCCGGTGATTGCCATCGACCGCCGCCTGGACCCCGCACACTTCTGCTCGGTGATCAGCGACGACCGCGATGCCAGCCGCCAGCTGGCCGCCAGCCTGCTCAGCTCGGCCCCACGCAGCATCGCCCTGATAGGCGCGCGCCCCGAGCTGTCGGTTAGCCAGGCGCGTGCCGGCGGATTCGACGAAGCCCTGCAAGGCTATACCGGCGAAGTGCGCCGCTATCAGGGCGAAGCGTTCAGCCGTGAGTGCGGCCAACGCCTGATGCAGCAACTGATCGACGACCTGGGGGGCCTGCCGGATGCTCTGGTGACCACTTCGTACGTGCTGTTGCAGGGCGTGTTCGACACCCTCCAGGCGCGCCCGGTCGACTCGCGCCAACTGCAGCTGGGTACCTTTGGCGACAACCAGTTGCTCGACTTCCTGCCGCTGCCGGTCAATGCCATGGCCCAGCAGCATGGCCAGATTGCCGCCACTGCGCTTGAACTGGCACTGGCCGCCATCGAGGAAAAACGCTATGAACCCGGCGTGCACGCCGTTGGCCGTACCTTCAAGCAACGCATCTCAGCGGCCTGAACATGCGCCTGATCGACACCCACACCCACCTGGACTTCCCCGACTTCGACGCCGACCGTCCGCGCCTGCTGGCCAACGCGGCGGCCCGTGGGCTGGAGCGGATGGTGGTGCTGGGGGTGTACCAGGCGAATTTCCAGCGCGTGTGGGAGCTGGCCTGCGCCGAGCCGCGCCTGTTCGCCGCGCTTGGCCTGCACCCGGTCTACCTCGACCAGCATCGCCCTGAGCACCTGGTGCAGTTGCGCGAGTGGCTGGAGCGCCTGCGCGACAACCCGCGGCTATGTGCCGTAGGTGAGTTTGGCCTGGACTATTACCTCGCAGACCTTGACAAGACCCGCCAGCAGGCGCTGTTCGAAGCGCAACTGCAGATGGCTTGCGACTTCGAACTACCGGCCCTGCTGCACGTGCGCCGCAGCCATGCCCAGGTGATTGCCACACTCAAGCGCTACAAGCCAGCGCGGGCGGGGGTGATTCATGCGTTTGCCGGCAGCTACGAAGAGGCCCGCGAGTACATCAAGCTGGGCTTCCTGCTTGGGTTGGGCGGTGCGGGTACCTGGCCGCAGGCGCTGCGGCTGCGCAAGACGCTGGCGCGGCTGCCACTGGACAGTGTGGTGCTGGAGACTGATGCACCGGACATGGCACCGGCGATGTACCCGGGGGTACGCAACAGCCCGGAGCATCTGCCGGAAATTGCCACGGCGCTGGCGCACGTGATGGAGCTGGATGTCGAGGTGCTGGCACAGGCCAGCACCCGCAATGCTTGCACGTTGTTCGGCTGGTGAAACTCGGGTGACCGGGATTCGCGTGGGATGCGATTGGCCCCGAATCAGACCAGCACGGTCCACAGCGCGAACCCGGCATACCACAGCACTGCACAGCGCAACAGCAATTCCCACAGACTGTCCAGCCGCCCCAAACCGCGCTGGCTGTCCTCTTCTTCGGGAATGTCATCGGCAATCCGCCCCACCCGAGCCACCAGGTGCCCGGCGCTGATGTGCCAGTTGAGCACCTCGTGCAGCATCACCCGTGTCACCGCGAGGAAGTTGCCCACCAGGGCAAAGCTCAACGCCAGCGCCCGCACCGGCAACCAGTCCATGATGTGCCGCAACTGCTCGGCACGCGCCTTCAAAGCCGGCTGCTTGCTGTGCTCACTACACAGCGCCAACAATCGATAAGCCAGCGCAGCGCCAGGGCCCAGTACGAAATACCAGAAGATCACCGCAAAAAAGCCCTGGTACACCTGCCACAGCAAGTTACCCTGCACCCGTACCAGCAGGCTGTGGGGTTCATCGGCCACCAGGCCCAGGTCACGCTCGGCTACGTGCAGCGCCGCCTGATCGTCCCCCCGCCGCCAGGCATCACGAAACGCCCCCAACGATGCCTTGGCATCGCCGCGGCCCAGGCTGTAGATCAGCACCAGCAGGTGCACCGGCAACGCCAGCAAACCATACGCCACCGGCTCCAGCACATGCAGCAGCAACACCAGCAGCGCTACCGGCGCCAACACCAGGATGGCCAACGTCCACCACGGGTGCACCTTGCCGCTGCGTTCCAGGCGCACCAGTTCACCAAGAAAGAACCCGTCACGCTGCACCTTATGGCGCAGCGCCGAAAACTTCTCGACCCACAGCGCCAGCACCAACACCAGAAAACTCATGCCTTGTCCTCGTTGTGCTGCAGCGCCTGGCGGTAGCGCGGCCAGTCGAAGGCCGGGCCGGGGTCGGTCTTGCGCTGCGGGGCAATGTCGCTGTGGCCCTGAATGCGGTTCAGGTCGATGGCCGGCCAGGCACTGCGGATGTGCCGGGTGAGTTGCTCCAGCACCGCATACTGGGCATCGGTATAGGGCAGGTCGTCGGTGCCTTCCAGCTCGATGCCGATGGAAAAGTCGTTACAGCCTTCGCGCCCGTCAAAGCTCGACACACCCGCATGCCAGGCACGGTCATGCAACGACACGAACTGCGTCACCGCGCCGTCACGTTCGACGAACAGGTGCGCCGACACAGTCAAGTGGTTGATGCTGGCAAAATACGGGTGTTCATCAGGGGCCAGGCGGTTCTGGAAGAATTGCTGCACCTTGCCCGTGCCGAAACAGGCCGGGGGCAGGCTGATGTTGTGGATCACCAGCAGGGAAATCGATTCGCCTTCGGGGCGCGCATTGAAGTTCGGCGAGGGGCAGTGGGTGATTCCGATTCCGTGGAACCAGCCAGTGGCACGGTCCAATTGCATGGGCAGATCCTGAAAAACGCCGTGAACATGCCCACAGTATGCCCTGCGGCCAACACCGTGTGCATGTGAATGATTGTAATGCGTCGACCTATTGCGCCAGCCCTTGCCGCAAGCTCTCAAGTACCGCCTCCAGCGCCCGTTCGAACAACAGGCGGTCATCCAGCACGCGCACTTCGTGCCGCTGCAGTGCCTGGGCCAGGCTGGCACTGCTCCACTCGCGCACTTTCATGCCGGTGCGGTTGGCGAACACCAGCCTGTCACTGCTGTCAATGCGCGCGACCAGCTTGCAGCGCAGTGGTTCATCCTCGTCGAGCACCTCGACCCAGGTGCCGATGCGCAGGCGTTGCGCCTGGCGCAGCGCTGCAGCCTGCCCGTCGGCAGCGTGCAGGGGCACGCAGGCGGGCTCTTCGGCAATAGCCAGCACAATCTCTTCAGCCACCCGCACATCGCCCAAGGATTGGCCCTCCCTGCCCGGCAGCGCCTCATTACCTGCGCAGGCGCGCAGGTGCAACTGTTCCAGTTGCAGGAAGAACTCGCGGGTCGCCACCGCGTCCAGGGCTACGCTGGCCAGGCCATCGCGCAGCGCCTTGAGCAGGCCTGGCACTTGCTGCAGCAAGGCTTGTGGCTCATGTGGCGGCGTGATGCTGGCCAGCAGCATGTCCATCGTCTGCACTGCGTCGTGCCAGGCCTGTGAGGCCTCGCCCTGTTTCAGCCAAGCCAGCAGCAGTACCTGGCTCCAGGCCTGCACCAGCATTTGCACCACCACCTGCGGCAGTACCCGGCCACGCAGGCGCTGGTTGAGCACGTGCTGCACCTGCTGCCTGGCTTGCATTGCCCGGGCACGGCCTTCTTCGGCGTCGCGAGTGCGTTGCTCCAGCAACTCGTTACGTCGCCGTTCGTCCTGATTGAATGCCAGGAAGTCGTCGAGCAACTCGGCGAACAGGCTTGCATCGTCGGCAAAATCATTGAGCAGGCGCTGGACGATACGCTCTACCCGCACGTGCAAGCTGTCACGCTGGCACTCGCTGCCGCACTCCCAGCCAATCGCGGCGCCGGCGATTTCGTTGAGCAAACGGCGCGCCGGGTGGCTACTCCGGCTGAACAGCCCCTTGTCCAGTAATGCCACCTTGAGCAGGGGAATATGAAGGCGCGCAATCAGCGCCCGCAGGCTGGCCGGCAGATTGTCATCGTTGTGGATGAACGCGAACAGCAGGCCAACCAGGTTGATCATGTCTTCGTCAGCCACGTGAAGGCGCCGACGCGTGCCGCTGCGCACACTCACCCGCAACAGCAGCTGCTCAAGCTGCTGGCCGAGCTCGAAGTCATCGGCCTCGTACGTGGCGGGCACATAGCGCTGCAAATGCGACAGTAGCCGGAGCAGGTCGGCGGTACTGATCGGCTGGGCGGCAGCCACCGCGTGCAAGCGCGGAGCGAACTGCCCGCGCACCGGCGCCAGCAGTGCCTGCAACGAGGCAAACAACGCCTGCCCTGCGGCGTCCGCCCCCTCCTCCTGGCCAAAGTTCGCCGGCCCGGGGCGCGCACGCATGCGCCGGTCTTCGGCACGCCGGCGCGGCGCCGGTTGCAGCTCGGGCAGTACACCGGCAGCGGCCAGCAACTGGTTGGCTTCGCCATAGATCACATCGGCATCACGCAGCACATAACGCTCGAACAGCTTCAGCAGCACCAGCTTTACCCGCAGGCCAACGCCCAGATTGCGCCCGGCCTCGAGGAAGTAACGACACAGCGCGGCTGGCCCCAATGGGTTGTGCTGCTCGTACAGGGGGCGGTCGAGCAATGCCTGCAGGCGCAGACCCAGTTGCTGCAGGGCAATGCCATCGCGTGACAGCACCCGCGCCACCATGCCCTCGATGGCGGCGGCCCGCTCCATTTGAGCCTTGCTGCGCGGGTTGCCCGGCTCGACCAGGTTTGCCAGCAAGTCGACCTGGCCGGCTCGGAGGAAAGCATCATGGAACGTATCCAGAAAACCACGCTCGATGCTCTTGCGCTTCAGGCGCAGGTCACGCATGGCCTCGAAGTACAGGTTCTGGTCACCGCGGTCCGAGGCCTTGTCGGCCATTTCGAAGAGCATGTCATCGGCATTGTCGAACAAGTCCTGCAGGCCCTGACGCAACTGCAACGCGGCCTTGTCGCGCACCTGCAGCAACACGACCGGAAGGCAAGGATGAGGCGTGCGCCCCCCTCGGTCGATGGCTGCCGCCAAGGGCACCACCTTGCCTTCTTTTTGCATCCTGGACTCCTTGCAGGGTGTCTTGCCCGAAAGGGCTGAAAATCGTCAAAGCCATGGCGCCAAATACCAGTCGCCATTATCGGTAAAAAACCGTATAGCTACCAGCGCCGTTTCGCTGGCTGGCTAATGACCCTGATCGGCTCCGATTACTCACAACGCCCGACCAAAGGTCAGCGCCAAGGCGGCTGTACACACCGGCCCCCTGCCCTATAATCGCGGGCACCTAGCTTGTGGAGCCGACCATGCCGAACCTACGCCTTGCCGACCTGACCGCTGAAATTGAAGCCAACGCGCGCCGCGCGCTGTTGGAGGACATCGGCAGTGGCGATATCACCGCGCAACTGATTCCGGCCGAGCGCCTGGCCAAAGCGACCATCATCACCCGTGAAAACTGCGTGGTCGCCGGTACCGCTTGGGTCGATGCCGTATTCCGCCAGCTCGACCCGCGCGTTGCTGTGCACTGGCAGGTGGCCGACGGTGAGCAGGCCACTGCCAATCAGCCGTTGTTCCACCTGGAAGGCCCGGCCCGTTCGCTGCTCAGTGGGGAGCGCAGCGCACTGAACTTCCTGCAGATGCTGTCGGGGGTCGCCACCCGTGCGCGCTTCCTCGCCGACTTGGTTGCAGGCACTCAGGTGCGCCTGCTGGACACCCGCAAAACCCTGCCGGGCCTGCGCCTGGCGCAAAAATACGCAGTGACCTGCGGTGGGTGCGACAACCACCGCATAGGCCTGTACGACGCCTTCCTGATCAAGGAAAACCACATCGCCGCCAGCGGCGGCGTAGCCGAGGCGGTGGCCGCAGCGCACCGCATTGCGCCGGGCAAGCCAGTGGAAATCGAGGTCGAAAGCCTGGACGAACTGCGCCAGGCGCTGGCCGCTGGCGCGGACATCATCATGCTCGACGAGCTGAGCCTGGACGAAATGCGCGAAGCCGTGCGCATTACCGCTGGCAAAGCCAAACTTGAAGCCAGCGGCGGGGTCAACGAAACGACCCTGCGGGTGATCGCCGAGACAGGGGTGGACTACATCTCGATTGGTTCCATGACCAAGGATGTGAAAGCGGTGGACCTGTCGATGCGACTGAGCCTGTGAGCTGATTGCAGGCAATAAAAAACCGGCGCTTGGCCGGTTTTTTATTGGGGGCGCTTTGCACCCCTTTTTCTCAGATCAGAACGAGGCGTTGGCCAAACCGTCCAGGTAGCGCTCGACATCCAGCGCTGCCATGCAGCCCGCACCGGCCGACGTGATGGCCTGGCGGTAAACGTGGTCAGCCACGTCGCCAGCGGCAAACACACCCTCGACGTTGGTCGCGGTGGCGTTGCCTTCGCGGCCGCCGTTGACTACCAGGTAGCCGTCTTTCAGGGTCAGCTGGCCTTCGAACAGCGAAGTGTTCGGGGTGTGGCCAATGGCGATGAACACGCCGTCGACCTTGATTTCGTCGCTGCTACCGTCGTTGTTCTTCAGCCGCGCACCGGTTACGCCCATGTTGTCACCCAGCACTTCGTCCAGGGTGGCGTTGAGCTTGAGCTCGATCTTGCCTTCGGCCACACGGGCGTTCAGCTTGTCGACCAGGATCTTCTCGGCGCGGAAGGTTTCGCGACGGTGTACCAGGGTCACTTTGCTGGCGATGTTGGCCAGGTACAGGGCCTCTTCCACGGCAGTGTTACCACCACCGACCACGGCGACCGGCTTGTTGCGATAGAAGAAACCGTCACAGGTGGCACAGGCCGAAACACCCTTGCCCATGAAGGTTTCTTCCGACGGCAGGCCCAGGTAGCGAGCGCTGGCGCCAGTGGCGACGATCAGCGCATCACAGGTGTACTTGCCGCTGTCACCCTGCAGGGTGAACGGCTTGTTGGCCAGGTCGACAGCGTTGATGTGGTCGAAGACGATTTCGGTTTCAAAACGCTCGGCGTGCTCTTGCATACGCTGCATCAGAGCCGGGCCGGTCAGGCCGTGGGGGTCGCCCGGCCAGTTGTCGACTTCGGTGGTGGTGGTCAGCTGGCCACCCGCCTGCATGCCGGTGATCAGCAGCGGCTTGAGGTTGGCACGGGCGGCATACACCGCAGCGCTGTAACCGGCAGGGCCGGAACCGAGAATGATGACGCGCGAATGACGTACTTCAGACATGTCGAACTCCTGTCGAGCGGGCCGCAGGGCCGGCATCGGTGTACCGGCTGCGCCAGCCAAGAAATTAAAAAGGACCCACGCAGCACTTGGGGAAGGCTAAAACGCGCAGGCCCGCAAAGCGAAAAGTTGAGCGCACTGTAGCGAGGTCGCAAAGATTAAGGAAATATCCTTAGACAATCCACCTCATAGGCATCGCCTATGCTGCGATTTCATCGATAAACACGCGCCGGGCGCTTTTGTTACATCCCGTTTCCCGCCCACGGCGCGCCTTTCGTCGGCGCGGCAAACTCGGTAAGGTCAGCGCGTTTTCCTTCTCTGCGGAGTCTCTAGATGCAAGCCCCTGTCCTCTCTGGCCCCCAATACCTGCGCGAAGGCCTGAAACTGGTGCTGAGCCCCAACCTGCGGTTGTTCGTGCTGCTGCCTCTGGCGGTCAACCTGTTGCTGTTCGGTGGCCTGATCTACTTCGCCGGCCACCAGTTCGGCCTGTGGCTCGATGCCCTGATGCCCACGCTGCCTGACTGGCTGAGCTTCCTCAGCTACATCCTCTGGCCGCTGTTCGTTGCCTTGCTCGTGCTGATGGTGTTCTTCACCTTCACCTTGGTGGCCAACATCATTGCCGCGCCGTTCAACGGTTTTCTGGCGGAAAAGGTCGAGGTGGTAGTGCGTGGCGAAGACACCTTCCCAGCCTTCAGCTGGGGCGAGCTGGCAGCCATGGTACCGCGCACCTTCAGCCGCGAAATGCGCAAGCTGGGCTACTTCCTGCCACGCGCCATCGGCCTGTTCATCCTGTCGCTGATCCCGGTGGTCAACGTGGTGGCTGCGCCGCTGTGGCTGATCTTTGGCGTGTGGATGATGGCCATCCAGTACATCGACTACCCGGCGGACAACAACAAGATGAGCTGGCAGGACATGCTGGCCTGGCTGCGGCAGAAGCGCTGGCAGAGCCTGGGCTTTGGCGGCATCACCTACCTGGCGCTGATGATTCCAGGCGTGAACGTGCTGATGATGCCGGCGGCAGTGGCCGGGGCTACGTTGTTCTGGGTGCGGGAGCGGAGCTGAAGGAGCGAGGGGCTGCAGGGCAGCCCCTTTTTGCGGATTGCTTTTTAGAAGTCGGAGAAACTGTAGGGTTCGAGGGTGGCAATCTGAGAAAGCAGTATTAGATGTTCCACTGCCTTAACCTTCTCGAGGTTAGCAAGGTCGCTTGACCCGCCGAACGCCAAGGCTGGAACGAACCCATACATTTCATCATGCTTTAGCATGCCCAATTTCTTCTTTGCGGGCTCGAACATACCATCAAAGTCAACAGACGCCTTCTCTTTGCCAAGGAAGAAACCTTGCACTTCCCTGTCCATATCCACCGCCGTCAACTCATATTCACTGCCCCTGTATCGTGAAATATGAGCCAAAATCTTTACTGAGAAACCCGTTTGCTCTCCAAAGAGATACAGGTCACCAAACGCGCCGCGAGCGATCAGGTGGTATCTATCCCGCTTCTCCAATATTGTGCCTTCGATAAGCGAGGCAGTTACCCCTTCATATTCCTGGGGATTGACAGTCCAAAATATCCCGTCACCGTACCCGCACCAACCGTGCTCACTCCAATACGCTAACAATTTGTTCGGCAAGATCCCTCTGTATCGATCCAGACTTGAGGGAGGAACCTCCTGTCGAAAAAACGGCTCACCAACTTGCTCTACAAACAGGGAAAAAACCTCATCCACGGCGAAACCCTCAAGCGACTAGCATTCATGGATTATGCAAAGCTGCGAGAGATGACAGGGTTTCCTTTGCCTGCTTCACCGAGAGCTTTCCAGCTTCAATGGCATTCATAGTTCTCATAAGATCTCTCTGAATTCTCTCCTGCAACTTAGAAGTTCAGCTGTTCAGTTGTTACCGTGGGTAAGGCTGGAGATTTTTATCGTTCTTTAGATCGAGCGCCGCGCAGGCGAAACTCGATCCCATGGCCATTACAATTTATCAAAGACTCAACCGACTGGAAAACTGTCCCACCACGTCCATCACCCGGGCGATTTCCTCGGTGGCGGTGCTGGTTGACTGCGGCATTAATCTGGCTGCTCGGAAAAGGAGTAAGGTTGAAGATCTGTCAATTGCGCCAGAAAGATCAAGTGTTCAACAGCGCTGACTTTTTTAAGATGTTGTAGGGAGTCAGCCCCGCCCAGCATGAGCGCGGGGAAAAAGCCGTACATCTCGTCATGTTTAAGTCTACCCAGTTTTTCCTTGGCGGGATTGAAGAGACCATTGAAATCCATTGCCTCCACTTCTCTTGACAAAATAAAGCCTTGAAGCTCAGTATTTAGTTGTTCCTTTGTGAATTCAGTTCGATAAAATATATACTGAGACCCCACGCTTGTTATCTCCAATGAAAAGCCAGTTTTCTCTCCCCAAAGATACAAGTCTCCGAAGGCACTTCTCGCAACCAAATGATAGTTGTCGTGCGAAGCAAGTGCCGTGCCTGCAATCCAGCAGGAAACTACGGCGTCATATTCTTGCGGATTGACTAGCCAGAATATGCCCTCACCGTAGCCCCCCCACCCATGCTCGGACCAATATTCCAAAAGCTTGGGAGGAAGCTTGTCTCTGTATCTTTCGATTGTGGATCCAGGTACTTCCCGGCGGTCAATCGGCGGACCGAAATTCTCAATCAAATTGGCAAATACTTTATCCATTTCAACCTTCTCACCTTAGCACTTATGTAATTTGACATTCATGCGGATTGAGCCTCTGGACTCCAGGGGTACCCTTTCGGCCGCTTTCTTTAAGTTGGGTATCCTGGTTTTCCATTGGGCGCCTATCACTGAGTTTACCTGGCGATCCCCAAAGTCCGATATGACGTCTCTACCTCCGGCGACGAGATCCGGATTGTGCAGTGCTGCTGTAATTGACATCCGGTTTCTGGCTTTTTCTATTGCAACCCGTTGCGCTTCAAATGGGCCCATGGTTTTCCTGAGCTCTTTTTCAATTTTTTCCTTGATAAATTCTTGCTCCTTTTTTCTCGCTCTCTGGGCGAGCCCTTTATTGCGCTGATTTGGGTTTTCAACTTTTTCCAAAAATTTTTCAACGGTCATCCAGTTGAGCCCGTCTTCCTGGCCATTCAACTGTCGTTTGAATTCGCCTATTTTGTATTCCGGTACTTTATCAGCTTTGAAACATTCAACGTTATGCAATGCCATCGCGCCCGGATGGGGCTTTGTTGGTGCTTTCCTGGGCTGATTCGGGCTAACGGGCTGCGGATCATCCATCGCCCCCTTGCGCCGCTCCGGCACCTGCAGATCCGGCCGTTTCTTCAACCCCTCTTCATGCTGGAGCATCCATTGCCCCAGCCGCGCGCCTTTGCGGCTGGCTGCCATTTCCTGGGCCAGCACCCGGGCATCGCCGCGCCCGCGTGTGAGGTACGACACGATCGCCCCCAACAACAGCACCACGACTTCCACATGGCCTTGGGCAATCTGATGCGTGGCCCGGGATATCGCATACGGGTCGTCCCGGCAGAACGGGCCGGTGCCTTCATTGCCGCAGGTGCCTTCCCAGGCGAAGCGGATGCCATCGACGTAGTACTCGCCGATCCGCGGCAAGCCGTCGATGAAGAACTCGGCGATGGAGGCCAGCCCCAGCGCACCGAGGATCCAGCCGCTGACCTTGAGGCCTATGGCCGCGCCTGCGCCAGCGAACGGAATGGTTCCGGCGCCGCCGGCGAATGCGCCTACCCCTGCGCCAAGCAGGCCACCGGTAACGGTGCTGCCGACGACGATCATCGCCATCTGCTGCACGACCCTCAGCAGTTCGTCGACGATGCTGTTGATGTCGAGGTCGGCGAAGCGCTGGCGTAGCAGGTGCGCCGCCTGCCATTCGGCGTGGTAGAAGGCTGTGCGGACAGCTTCGATCCGGCGCAGGTTGAGGCCCAGTGAGGCGACCTCTTCATTGAGGCTGGTGCGGAACTGGCCACCGCTTGGGTAGCCCACCATGGCGATGACACGTGACTCGATCTCGTGCCAGGAGGGCACGAGGTAATCCAGGTACATGAGGTGTCTCCCTGACAACGTGTGCAGGGGGAAATCCCATCATGGATTCGGATCGGAGGTTTCTGAGTCAGTTGTAGGAAAATGCGACTTCGTTTCCGGCATGCTCGGCGAAGTTCAGCTGTTCAGTTGTTGCTGTGGGTAAGGCTGGAAATTTTTATCGTTCTTGGGATCGAGCGCCGCGCAGGCGAAGCTCGATCCCATGGCCATTACAAACCCCAAGCCATATCAAAGACTCAACCGGCTGGAAAACTGCCCCACTACGTCCACTACCCGCTTCGCCCCGTCCTGGATCTCGACAATCACGCTGCCCGTCTCATCCGCCAGCGCCAGCCCCTGTTCGGCCTGGCGCTTGCTGGTGTCGATGATCGACACTGCCGCCTGCGCCAGTTGTTCGTTCTGCTGTACCACCCGGGCGATTTCTTCGGTGGCAGTGCTGGTGCGAGAGGCCAGTTGGCGCACTTCGTCGGCAACGACGGCAAAGCCCCGCCCTTGCTCACCGGCACGGGCGGCTTCGATGGCCGCGTTAAGGGCCAACAGGTTGGTCTGCCCGGCAATGTCGCTGATGGTCTTGATGATCGAACCGATCACCCGCGACTGGGTATCCAGCGCCTGGATCCCGTCGGCCGCCTCTTGCATCGAAGCCTCCAGTCCACGCATCACGGTGACAGTCTGGGTGACCACTTCGGTGGCCTTGCGAGCACTGACATCGGTACCCAGCGAGGTGTTGTAGGCGACATCTGCCGCCTCGGCCACTGCCAGCTCCTGGTTGACCTGATCGGTGATCACGGTGGCGAACTTGACCACCTTGTACAGCACATCGTGGGCATCGAAGATCGGGTTGTACGAGGCCTCCAGCCAGATCACCCGGCCATGGGCATCGATGCGCTTGAAGCGCTCGGCAACATATTCGCCACGGCGCAGCCGGTCCCAGAACGCTTGGTAGCCGGCCGAGTTGGCCTCCTGCGGTTCGCAGAACATGCGGTGGTGCTTACCGCGAATCTGCTCCAGGCGATAGCCGACGGTGGCCAGGAAACGATCGTTGGCAGTGAGAATGATGCCGTCGAGGTCGAACTCGATCACCGCAGTAGAGCGCATCAACGCCTTGATCAGGCTTTCGTGCTCGCGTGAGGTCTCAATGGTTCGGGTCAGGTCGCTGGAATGCAGGGTGAAGTACTTGATGCGCCCCTCGCTGTTCTTCACCGGCTGCAGGATCGAGCGCAGCCAGGCTTCCTGGCCATCGCCACGCAGAAGACGGAACGCACCGTTCAGGTGTTCGCCACGGCTGATCGCGCTTTTCATGCGCTGGTAGAAGTCCAGCGACTTTACGTGGGCAGGGACGATGTCCTCGATATTGCGTCCAAGCAATTGTTCAGCACGGTAGAGCATCTCGCTCTCGAAGTTGCCGTTGACCATCTCGATCCGTCCCTGAGGATCGAGCTGCAGCACCAGCATCTCGCTGTCGAGACTACTCTTGACCTGTTCGATGGACATCAGGTCTTCGCGCAGTTGCCGGATTTCTTGCTTGAGCTTGTTGTTGAACATCACCGCTCTCCTGGAGCGCATCACGTAGTCGAATGCATCTTCATCGGCTGCCGGCTACACCTTCTTGAGTGCTGTGCGAGGAAATATTCATGAAGGCAAACGTGCCAGCGGTCAGGCGTCATCTTTACGTCACAAGGCGGTCACATTAGCGCAACCCGGCAGGCGGAAACTTTTTGTCATGAATACACCCGCCCTACGCATTACCCTGGTCAGCGAAACCTTCCCACCCGAGATCAATGGCGTGGCCAACACCCTTGGCCGCCTCAGTGAAGGGTTGCGCCAACGCGGCCATGAGGTCGAGGTGGTGCGCCCACGCCAGGCAGGCGAAGGGCACGCGTACAACGACCCGCACCTGATGCTGTGCCGTGGCTGGGCGCTGCCTGGCTACCCGGGTTTGCAGTGGGGCGAGGTGTCGATGCACAAGCTGTTGCGCCGCTGGCGCCGGCAGCGCCCGGATGTACTGTACATCGCCACCGAGGGGCCGCTGGGGCTCAGCGCCCTACGCGCGGCCCGACGCCTGGGGGTGGCAGTGGTCAGTGGCTTTCACACCAACTTCCCGCAGTATTCCGGCCAGTACGGCCTTGGCCTGCTGGCGCGCCTGCTCACTCACTACTTGCGCTGGTTCCATCGGCGCACGGCAATCACCTTGGTGCCAAGTGCCAGCCAGCGCCTGGAGCTGGAGCGTCGCGGCTTCGAACGCCTGGAGCTGCTGGCCCGAGGGGTCGATGCCTGCCTGTTCAATCCAGCCCGGCGCAGCCAGGCCCTGCGCGAAAGCTGGGGGCTAGGCCCGGAGGATATCGCCGTACTGCATGTCGGGCGACTGGCGGCGGAAAAGAACCTAGGCCTCCTAAGGCCTTGCTTTGAGGCATTACGCACGACCTATCCACAGAAGCGCCTGCGCCTGATCATGGTCGGCGACGGGCCTCAGCGCGCCAGGCTTGAACAAGAGATACCGGACGCCGTGTTTTGCGGCGCCCAGCGCGGTGAACGACTGGCCGAGCACTATGCCAGCGGCGACCTGTTCCTGTTCCCGAGCCTGACCGAAACCTTCGGCAATGTGGTGCTCGAAGCCATGGCCTCAGGGTTGGCGGTGGTTGCTTATGACGAGGCGGCCGCAGCGCAGCATATTCGCCATGGCCACAGTGGCGCGCTGGCCATGCCGGGGGACCAGGCGGCGTTTGTCGATGCAGCGTGCTGGTTGCTGGAAGAAGTGGAGACGTTGCGCAGGGTGCGCCTGAATGCGCGACAGCATGCCAGCCGCCAAGGTTGGCCGGCGATTGTCGAGCAGTTCGAGGGGTATCTGGATAGCGCTTGTCGCAATGTCAGTGCTGCGGCTGGGCGTTCGACGCAGTATGTGCAGCGCCTGTGAAAGCGAGCGCCGCGCAGGCGGCGCTTGGCTTCGCAGGTGCCACAATGATCGCGCCCGACACTATTCAGACCAGTGCTTTTTCAATGGCCTGCACCACTGCTGGGTCATCCGGCGCCGTGCGGGGTGAGAAACGCGCCAGCACCCGGCCATCCTTGCCTACCAGAAACTTCTCGAAATTCCAGGTAATGTCACCGGGGAACTCGGCCCCCTCGCCTGCCAGCAGGCGGTACAACGAATGGCGCTGCGGCCCGTTGACCTCCAGCTTGCCCCCCAGCGGGAAGCTGACCCCGTAGTTGAGGCTGCAGAAGTCCTGGATTTCCTTTTCGCTACCCGGCTCCTGCCCGGCAAACTGGTTGCACGGCAGGCCAAGCACATTGAAGCCCTTGTCCTTGTAGATCTGGTAGAGGTTTTCCAGGGCCTTGTATTGCGGCGTCAGGCCACATTTGGAGGCAACGTTGACCACCAGCACCACTTGGCCCTTGAAGGGTGCGAGGGGCAGCTCTCCGCCGTTCAGCGCTTCCAGTTTCAGGTCGTGAAATGCACTCATGATGAAATCCCCTCTCAGGTTCCCGGTTGCCGTGCAGGCGAATTTCGCCCACTAAAAAGGCGCTCGTCCAAACCGTTCACCTCCCGTAGGAAGGCAAATCGGCTTGCCCGAGCGCCTGGCGACTTTCTGAGCTTAGCGCAGAAAATCAGTGGTGATGGCCACCTTCACCGTGGATGTGACGGTGAGCGATTTCTTCGTCGCTGGCGTCACGCACGTTCACAACCTTGACCTGGAAGGTCAGGCGCTGACCGGCCAGTGGGTGGTTGCCATCAACGGTGACGTCGTCGCCGTCGATGTCGCGGATGGTGACGATCTGCATCTGGCCGTCCGGCGCCGAAGCGTGGAACTGCATGCCCACTTCCAGCTCGTCGACACCTTCGAACAGGCTACGGTTCAGGGTGCTGACCAGTTCGGCCAGGTACTCGCCGTAGGCCTCTTCAGGTTCAATGGAAACGTTCAGCTCGTCACCAGCCTGCTTGCCTTCCAGGGCTTTTTCCAGGCCCGGGATGATGTTGCCGGCACCGTGCAGGTAAACCAGCGGCGCGCCACCGGCGGAGCTGTCGATGGTCTCCCCGGCGTCGTTGGTCAGGGTATAGTCGATGGAGACAGCCTTGTTGGCGGCGATCAGCATGGGGCAAGACCTTTTGCAAAAGAATGTAGAGCGGACAAGTGTAACCTTGCCATCGTCCGATTGCGAACGTGGTGCAGACGAGCAACGGCCCATCAGTCGGATCAACGGCTTTCATCAGGACGAAGAAGGCCACTGGGTGGTGGAACTTTCGTGCGGCCATACCCAGCACCTGCGCCACCAGCCGCCGTGGCAGGCACGCCCTTGGGTGCTCGACCCGGCACAACGTGCGCAGCACATCGGCCAGCCTTTCGCTTGCGGCTGGTGCGCACAAGGGGCCGATAGCGCTACCCTTGACCGTTAATTTCTTGCACCGCTTATTTCGAGAAGCACGCATGCAGACATTTTTCATTGCGCCGACCGACTTTGGTGTCGGCCTGACTTCGATCAGCCTGGGCCTGGTGCGCACCTTGGAGCGTGCCGGCCTGAAGGTCGGCTTCTTCAAGCCTATCGCCCAGCCCCACCCGGGTGACACCGGCCCCGAGCGCTCCACCGAACTGGTCGCCCGCACCCACGGTATCAAGCCACCGGTCCCACTGAGCCTGGCCCACGTCGAGCGCATGCTCGGCGATGGCCAGCTGGACGAGCTGCTTGAAGAAATCATCCGCCTCTACCAGCAAGCCTGCATCGGCAATGACGTGGTTGTGGTCGAGGGAATGGTGCCCACACGCCACGCCAGCTACGCAGCACGGGTCAACCTGCACCTGGCCAAGAGCCTGGATGCCGAGGTAATCCTGGTATCGGCCCCGGAAAACGAAGTGCTCAGCGAGCTGTCTGGGCGGGTCGAACTGCAGGCCCAACTGTTTGGCGGCCCACGCGACCCGAAAGTGCTCGGGGTGATCCTCAACAAGGTGCGTACCGACGAGAGCATGGCGGACTTCGCCACCCGCCTGCGCGAGCACTCGCCATTGCTGCGTGGCAATGACTTCCGCCTGCTTGGCTGCATCCCCTACCAGCCCGAGCTGAACGCACCGCGGACACGCGATGTGGCCGAGCTGCTCGGCGCCCAGGTGCTCAATGCCGGCGATTACGAGCAGCGGCGCATGAGCAAGATCATCATCTGTGCACGCACGGTGGCCAACACGGTCCCGCTACTGACCTCGGGTACCCTGGTGGTAACCCCCGGCGACCGCGACGACATCATCCTCGCTGTCAGCCTGGCAGCGATCAATGGCGTGCCCCTGGCCGGCTTGCTGCTGACCAGCGACAGCAAGCCTGACGTGCGTATCCTTGGCCTGTGCCGCGGTGCACTGCAGGCCGGCCTGCCGATCCTTTCGGTCAGCACCGGCTCGTACGACACCGCCAACCAGCTCAACTCGCTGAACCGCGAAATCCCGGTGGACGACCGCGAGCGTGCCGAGTTCATCACCGACTTCGTCGCCAGCCACCTCGACGCGGCCTGGCTGCACCAGCGCTGCGGCACGCCGCGCGAACTGCGCCTGTCACCGGCAGTGTTCCGCTACCAGCTGATCCAACGTGCGCAGCAGGCCAACAAGCGCATCGTCCTGCCAGAAGGCGCCGAGCCACTGTTGGTGCAGGCCGCAGCCATCTGCCAGGCCCGCGGCATCGCCCGCTGTGTGCTGCTGGCCAAACCCGAAGATGTTGACGCCGTGGCCCGCGCCCAGGGCATCACGTTGCCGCCAGGGCTGGAGATTCTCGACCCCGAACTGATTCGCGGGCGCTACGTGGAACCCATGGTCGAGCTGCGCAAAAGCAAGAACCTAAACGCACCGATGGCCGAGCAGCAGCTGGAAGACCCGGTGGTGATCGGCACCATGATGCTGGCCCTGGACGAAGTAGATGGCCTGGTCTCGGGCCTGGTGCACTCCACGGCCAACACCATCCGCCCGGCCCTGCAGCTGATCAAGACCGCACCCGGCTCGAGCCTGGTCTCGTCGGTGTTCTTCATGCTGTTCCCCGAGCAGGTACTGGTGTACGGCGACTGCGTGATGAACCCGCACCCAAGCGCTGCCGAGCTGGCGGAGATTGCCCAGCAGAGTGCCGAATCGGCGCAGGCCTTCGGCATCGCGCCACGGGTGGCGATGATCAGTTACTCGAGCGATTCGGCCAGCGATGAAGAAGTCGAGAAAGTGCGCGAAGCGACACGCCTGGCACAGGACGCGGCGCAGGAGCTACTGATCGATGGGCCGTTGCAGTATGACGCAGCGGCCAACCCGGCGATCGCCCGAGAGCTGGCGCCGGCGAGCCCGGTGGCCGGGCGCGCCACGGTGTTCGTGTTCCCCGACCTGAATACCGGCAATACCACGCACAAGGCGGTGCAGCGCAGTGCCGATGGGGTCAGCCTGGGGCCGATGCTGCAGGGTTTGCGCAAACCGGTGAACGACTTGCCGCGTGGGGCGCAGGTTGACGATATCGTGCATACCATTGCCCTGACGGCGATTCAGGCCAGCGTGGCGCGCTAAAAGCAGAGGCTTCTTTGCAAGCTTTGTGGGAGCGGGATTGCCCGTTCCCACAGAGCCGCAAAGCAGCCCTGAAGGTCAATCAGGGATACTGCTGAACCTGACCTTGCTGCTCATACTGCTGACCCGGAATCGGCTTCAGGTTCACTTCCACACGGCGGTTCTGCGCACGACCATTGGCGTCAGCATTGCTGGCGATCGGCTGGTCCGGGCCCATGCCACGGACAGAGATACGCGAGGCATCCACACCCTGCGAAGTCAGGTAGGTACTGACCGCCTGCGCACGGCGCTGGGACAGGTCCATGTTGTGCTGGCGGCTGCCCGTGCTGTCGGTGAAGCCAACCACTTCGATGGTGTTCTGGTTGAATTGCTTGAACGAGCCAGCCAGGTTGTTCAGCGGCGAGTAGAAGCTTGGGGCGATGTTGGCCGAGTCGGTGGCGAAGGTGATGTTGCCCGGCATGATCAGCTTGATCTGGTCACCCTGACGCTGCACTTCCACACCTGTGTTGGCCATTTGCGCGCGCAGCTCGGCTTCCTGCTTGTCGGCGTAATAGCCATAACCGGCTGCAGCGGCACCCACAGCGGCAGCACCGATCAGTGCACCCTTGCCACGGTTGTTGTGGTCGATGGCAGCGCCGGCGATGGCACCGGCAAGCGCCCCCAGGCCGCCGTACTTGGCGGTCTTGCTCATCCCTGTGGAGCCCTGCGCCTGACCCTGGTTGTCGTAGGGGTTCTGGCCGGCACAGCCGGTCATCAGTGCAGCGGCGGTTGCGACGATAATCAGACGACGCATGGTGAACATGGACAAGCTCCTACTGAAATTCATAAATGCGGCAGATCCCAAAGGGTTCTATGCCAGCCTTGGAACGCATCGGCAACGAAAAATTCCATGAAAGTGCCTTCATGTGCCATCAGGCACGCACGAATGGGTTTTCCCGCATCTCGTCGCCCAAACGGGTGTCGGGCCCGTGGCCGGTCACCACGATGGCCTCTTCGTCCAGCCGGTACAGCCGCTCCTTGATGGAACGCACGATTGCCCGCTGGTCGCCACCCCACAAATCGGTGCGGCCAATCCCCCGGCGGAACAGGGTGTCACCGGCAATCAACAACTTGGCGTCGGCGAACCAAAAGCTCATCGAGCCCGGGGTATGGCCTGGCGTGTGCAACGCCACACCGCAGCCGCAGGCCAGTTCTTCGTCATCGCCCAGCCAGCGGTCCGGTGCCGGTACCGGGGTGTAAGGTACGCCGAACATCTGGCACTGCATCTCAAGGTTGTCCCACAGCATCTGGTCGTCCTTGTGCAGGTGCAGCGTGGCACCCGTCAGCTCCTTGAGCTTGCCTGACGCGAGGAAGTGGTCGAAGTGCGCATGGGTGTGGATGATGCTCACCAGCGTCAGGCCGTGGACCTGCAGGCGGGCAAGGATCTTGTCCACATCACCACCCGGGTCGACGACCATGGCTTTCTTGGTCAGGGGGTCGCCGATCAGCGTGCAGTTGCACTGCAAGGGGCCGACAGGGAAGGTTTCGCGGATGAGAGCAGGCGGGGCTTGGGTCATGGTGTTCTCGCAGGTGAAGCTGGGTTCTGCTGGGAGCCTGACAGGAAAATGGGGTGGGTGCACGAGGTTCATGTCTCGAGCGAAGTGGCGCCTGTGAGCTCGAGCGCCGCCCGCGCGGCGCATCGCGAGCAAGCTCGCTCCTACATTTGTTTCGGGCCAGTATTGCCTGCACCCTCGCGCGCGACCGCCTTGTTTGTTCCACGCAATATCGAGGTGGGCACCAAGGTGGCGCGCACCTCCGCCTCAGGAATAACTGGCCCGAAACAAATGTAGGAGCGAGCTTGCTCGCGATGCGCCGCGCGGGCGGCGCTCGATCGCCCAGGCACCCAATACCTCAAGGCAAAAACAACCTGAACAACCCGCCCCCAAGCGCCCCGCCGTTGGAGATCTCGATCCGCCCGCGCACCCCGCCGCTTTCATGCAACGCGGCGATCCGCGCCGCAAAATACAACCCAAGGCCGGTACTGCCGCTGGTCGAGTCGATGCCCTGGATGTAATCCTCCTGGCGCTCGAGCATGTGCTTTGGATAACCCGGGCCGTCATCGTTGACGCAAATGGCCAACTGGTTGTCGGCCTCTTCGATGGTGATCAGCAAGGCGTGCCCGGCAAAGCGGGTGGCGTTGGTGATGACGTTGGCGATTACCGAGGCCACCAGTTCGCGGTCGAAGAAACCCAGTGGGTTGTCGGTGTCGATGCGCCAAGTGGCGAGAATGTCGTTGTGCTTGAGTACTTCCTCGTGCGCCGCCAGCTGGGCTTCGATGAAATCATCCAGCTCATGGTAGTCCGGGCATACCGGCAACTGGTTCACACCCAGTTTGTACAAGCCCAGCAACTGCACCAGCATGCCGTTGAGGTGACGAAATTCATGCTCCATGATCCCCTGTTCGGCACCGCCGCGCAGTTCCTCCGGCAAGCGCTCCACCCACTGGCTGTGGGACTGGATCAGCGCCGACAACGAACTTTTGAGGTCGTGCACGGTGGAGGCGATCACCGTGGAAAAATCCAGCCCCTGATTGTCTTGATTCATGCGCCGAACACTCGGATGTGCAGTTTGCGGTAACGGTCATAGCGATTGTCGCTGGCAGGGATACCGGCCACGCTGGTCAAGGCGTCGCGGCACTCCTGCATGATCGCAGGCTGAGGGTTGTCACCGCCGATGCGCAGCAGCGCCTGGGCGGTATTGAGGGCGATGCTGATGTTCTTCGGCTGTAAACCCAATGCCTTTCGGAACAGTTGCAACGCCTCGCCAAGCTGCCCTCCCTGGTAACTGCGCACACCCTGCCGATTGAGGGTGACCGCTTCGGTAATGGCGTTGAGCACGCTGGGGTCATCCGTCAGCTTGCCCACTTTCTCCATGACCTTGGGGTCATCGCCATAACTTTCCACGCAGTTCTTCAGCACGCCGATGGCGGCGGCTTCCTGCCCCATCGCCTGCAATTGCGCAGCGACAGTCAGGGCCGAATCGACCGAGAAGAACTGGTTCATCTTGTCCAGGCGCTGAATCGCCTGTTCTGTCAGCTTGCCGGCCGTTTCCGGGTCGCCGGCCTGCTGCAGGCTGGCAGCCTTCATCATCCGCGCACGCACCTGCAGGCCTTGGTCCTCGGGGTTTTCCTTGGCCACTTCGCTGAGCGTGGTGTTGATCTCGACCCGGGTACGGGCGTCCAGGCCGAAGCCTGCATTCTTGCTCATCAACGCCTGCACCAGGCCAAGGTTGTTTTCGGCATCCTTGTAGCGCGAACTCTGCCCCTGGTTCACCGCATGACGGAACGCCTTCGATGCGCTCTCGAAGTCTTCGTTCTCCAGCGCCAGCTTGCCCAGCGTCGACTGCCGACGCACCGACAAAGGCGATAGGCGCACGGCTTCTTCAAGCAAGTTCTGCGCGCGCCGGGTATCCCCCTGAGCCACCAGCACCTCGGCCATGCCATCGTAAAGGCCTGGCATGATCGGGAACGCCTTGAGCGCCTGCTCGTATACCCCCTGGGCCTGGGCATTCTGACCCCGCTTGTGCATCAGTGCGCCCAATGCGGCATATACCCAAGGCTGCGGACGGCTGGCCAGGATGGCCTTGAGGAATTTTTCCAGTTCCTCGAAACGGTTGAGGTTGCGCAGGGCATCGGCCCGGTAGCGCAAGCACAAGGGTGCCAGGCGCGGATCCTTCTTGCACAGCTCGGCGCAGGCCGCCAGTACTTCGGCCGGACGGTTGCGGTCCAGCGCCTGCAGGATCGGCTTCAGCAACGTCTTGCGCTGGAACAGTTTCTCGACGCGCTGGGCCAGGCCAACCCGGTTGAACGGTTTGGTCAGGTAGGCATCGGGCTCGTGCTCGATGGCGCTGAGAACAATCGCCTGACTGCTCTCGGCAGTGACCATGATGAACACGCACTCATGGCTGATGTGCTTGTCGATGATCAGGTCTTCAAGCACCTGCTGCCCGTTCTTCTTGCCGTCACCCAGATGGAAGTCCTGCAGGATGAAGTCATAGCGCTTCTGCGCGCACATGCGCAGCGCCTGCTCGCCGCTGTCAGCGGTGTCCACGTCGCGCACGCCCAACTCGCGCAACATGGAACGGGTCGACGTACGAAAGTCGGTAAAGTCGTCGACGATCAGAAAGCTCTTTTGCCCGTACTGCAGCATCAACACGACCTGCCTTGGAATGATTGAAAAATCGCGCGAGGCGATGCCACCGATCGCTGTATCGGCAGCTGGTCGGGAAAGATGAGGGTAGAGCATTGTCGGCCAAAAACCATGGCGTCAGGCCATCACTTTAACGAGCAATGACCTGCAGGGCCAGTATCACGCCAGCAACCCCAGGGATTTGGCCTTGGCCACCGCCTGGGTGCGCCGCTCCACGCCCAACTTGCTGTTGATGTGGCTGGCGTGGGTCTTCACCGTGTGCAGGGAAATGAACAGCTGCTCGCTGATCTGCTGATTGGAACAGCCTTGGGCAATCAGTTCGAGCACAGCCATTTCGCGGCCACTCAGCGCTTCGCCGTTGCCCGTACTGGCAATTGGCACTGGCGGCAGGTGCTTGAGCAGTTCCGCCTGAACCGGGCAAGCGGCACCTGCCTGCAGTTGTTCATGAAGCCATTGCGGGTGTTTTTCCAGCAGTGGCTGCATCGGCTGCATCACACCGCCATGCGCCGCTTCCAGCAAACTTGGCAGCAACTGCGCGGCCTGCCCTTCCTTGCCTTCGTCCAACAGCAGGGAGAGCCATTGGCACAGGGCGCTGACGGCGAGCATCATGCCGCCACTGGCCTGGCCGCGCTTTACCAGGCATGCCAGGCGTTGCACGGCATCGTCGCTACGCAACTGGATGCGATCAAGCAATGCCTGCTGCAACGCAATGTGCAACGGCAGCAGCGGATGGAATTCCGGTGCCGCCGCCGGCTGCTCGCCGGCATAGGTCTGGCCAAGGCGCTGCAGCCAGGACTCCGCCAGGTCGGTACGCCCCTGGGCCAGCCACAGTTCGCATTTGACCAGGGTAATCATGGCCAGGTAGTAGACCGGGGGCACATCCCAGATGTGCATCAAGCGCTCGGCCTCGGCCAGTTCGGCAAAGGCCTCGGCAAAGTGACCTTCCCGGCCATCGAGCGTGGCAATCACGCAATGGCCGATGAGCACACTGATGTCCCGGCACGCTCGCGCCTCACCCAGCCCTGCGCGCAAACGTGCGCGGCCCTGAGCCGGCTGCAGACGCGAGACCAGCAGGTAACCTTCGTAAAGCGTCAACCGCGCACGCACGGCATACAGCCGCTGCGCCGAAAGCCCTTGCAGACGTTGCAGCCCCTGGCGCACTTCGTCCAGCGCGCGCAGCACCTCGCCACGGGCATGCAGCACCCGCGCCCGGTCGTAATGCGCCAGCGCCTCGAACAAGGGGTTACCGACCCGCTGGGCCAGCTCCAGGGCCTCGCGGTTCCAGCCTCGGGCCCGCCAGAAGTCGCCATCGGCAATGGCCAGGTTGGACAGCGTCGACAAACACACCAGGCGTTGGCCGTAGCGCTTGCTCGGCAGGCTCTGCAGCGCTTCGCCGCAATAGGCCAGGGTGCGCTCGCGGTCGCCACGGCCACGGGCAATGACCCCACTGAGCGCCAGCCATTGCGCCAGCATCGACTTTTGCGCGGTCGCCGAAGGCGCGGGCAGAAAGCGACTGAGGTAACCGGCCAGTTCCTCGGCAGCATCCAGCTGGCAAGCCAGGCCCAACGCCCAGCTGTACAGCACGATCAGCCGCGGCGTGCTGATCAACAGACTGTCGGGCAGGTCCATCTTCCAACGCAGCAACATGCCGACGTTCTGCTCGGCCAGCAGTTGCTCCTCGGACAGACTTTGCACCAGGTCGGCGGCAACATCGAGGTGGCCGGCACGCAAAGCCTGCTCCACCGCCTCGTCCAGCAGGTCCTGAGCTTCAAACCAGCGGCAGGCCCGCAAATGCAGAGCGACCTGCGATTCGCTCGCCTGTCGGCTACGCAGCAGGTCGGAGAACAAATGGTGATAGCGGAACCAGTGCCCATGCTCGTCCAGCGGCACAAGGAACACCTGATGCGCCTGCAGGAAGCTCAGGACGGCGGCACTGTCGTGGCGGCCACGCATCGCATCGCAAAGCGGAGCGCAGAAACGCTCCTGGCAGGCGGTTTCGTACAAGAAAGCCTGCACGTCTGCAGGTAGCCTATCGATGACTTCTTCAAGCAGGTAGTCGCGGATCAGTCCCTCGCCACCATGCAGCGCCTGGGGCAAGGCTTGCTCGTCGGCGCTGTCGCTGGCCGCCAGCTGCCAGAAACGCAGCCCGGCGACCCAGCCGTCGCTGCGCTGGATCAGGTTGTCCAGTGCCTGGCCGCGCAGGCCGGTAGGCTGGCGACCGATCACTGCCAACGACTCATCCGCAGTGAGGCGCAGGTCCTGTTCGTTAAGCTCGACCAACTGCCGGGACAGGCGCAGCCGCGCCAGGTGCCAGTCTGGCCGCTGGCGGCTGGTCACCAGCAACACCAGGCCGGGTGGCAGATGATTGAGGAAGAACTGCAGGCAACGGTCAAGCACCGGCCCTTGGGCCAGGTGATAGTCGTCCAGTACCAGCAGCAGCGGTGTATCAGCTTGCAGGTACAGCGCCAGCTCATCGAGCAGGCCGTCGAGCCACTCTTCAAAGGCAAACGGCTGATGGCGCTGGCGCATTTTCAGCAGGCCCATGGCCTGGCCGCCCAGTGCCGGGCAGTATTGCTGCAGGCCTTCAAGCAAGCGCTCAAGGAAGCGGCCAGGGTCGGCGTCCCGCTGGCTCAGGCCAAGCCACAGGCTACGCCAGTGCTCGGGCAGTGTTTCGCAAAACTCGATGGCCAGGGAGCTTTTGCCGAAACCCGCCGGGGCATTGACCAGCAGCAGCCGACCGCCCAAACCGGCTTCCAGCCGCTGGCACAAACGCAGGCGCTGCACATGGCCATCCGGCAGCGGCGGCCGGAAGAAACGCCCGTCCCGCAGGCCAAGGGCCTGACTCGCGAATCCATGCGTACGGGACAGATCTGTCATGGCCGGCTCGTTCTGGTTGGAAGACAACGGCGGTATGGATGTTTGCGAGACTAGCCGTTAACGCTGCGCATT
>NZ_JBJJLR010000045.1:0-45960 GCF_046230975.1 Pseudomonas sp. KCJK9058 | reverse complement strand
AGGCCATGAAACAGGAAGTACCACAGCGCCAGCATCATCAACAGCGGCATCAACGCGCCTATCACGGTCGCTACCGTGTTGTCCTCGACGACGCCAGAGAACGCGGCTCCAGAGCGTCCCAGCTGCTCGCTCAGAGCCGGGTCGACGCGAACGGTGGAGAATACCGAGTGGCCATCGATCGGCTCCTGCAGCTTGCCGAGGATCCGCTCGTGCTCGATATGCAGGTCGCTGACCTTCTGCTGATCGAGTAGTTGCAGGAACTGGCTGTAAGGAATGGCTTGCACGGCCGGCTGGCTGAACAGGCCGAACTGCACGGCAGCGAGCACTGCCAGGCCAACTGCCAGGAGGTAGAGCGTCCAGGGCTTATCCTTGTTCATGGCCATCTGTCCTCGGCGCGGCGGCGCTAGGCGATCAACAGATAATCTTCGACCTTGCTGACGCCGGGCACCGACCAGGCCGCACGCTCGACCACTTCTCGCTCGCGCAGCAAGTGCACCTTGCCTTCCAGCTTGACCACACCACCGTCGACCGTGACGCGGATGCCTCCGGCCTCGATTTCGGCGCTGCGCTTGAGTGCGTCCTCGATGTGGCGCTTGATATCGACCACGTCGGCCCGGGCTTTGAGGGTGATGCGGTTGTGTACGCCAACCACACCCGACAAGCGCCAGATTGCCTGTTCGATCACTTCCTTCTGGTATTGCCAATCGAGCTGGCCCTCCAGGGTCACCGTCCCTTTTTGCACGGTGACCTGGATGCCCTCCACGTTGGCGTCCGAGCTCCAGGCGATGATGTTCAGGGCACGGCTGGCAATCGTGTCGTCAGCGGTACCTTCGAGCTTGTTCAGGCGTACCTCTATCTCCTCGGCCAGGCCGCGCACGCCTTTCATGGCCTTGACCGTGCGCTCGGCACTGACTTTCTGGGCGTAGCTGTTGACGTGCCCGGAGAGGGTCACCACGCCGTTCTGCACCGTCACACCGATGCTGGCTGCATTGATATCGGGTTTGAATTCCAGCTCTTCGAGCACAAGGTCTCGCAGGTCAAGGTCGTTCATGATCGGCTCCGGTAGCAGATAGGGTAGGGGCGGTGCCCTGAGTCTTTGTTTCTACCCTTGTGCCCCCCAGCGCGATTGATAAAGGTCAAACCGGGTGAACAGGCCGGTCGCGGTTGACAAATGTCAGGCGTGCGGCGCACGCCGCCATCGATACTTAGCGTGTCCTGGCCATGCACGAGGGTACCGACATGCGACGTTATGTGCTTTGCGGGTGGGCAAGCCTGTTGCTGGTTACCGCGTCCGGCTGCACGGCGTGGCGCGCCGAGGAATACGATGCGCGCCTGGAATCAGCGGAGAACAACGCCGCCACCGCAAGGTTGCGCGCCGATCAAGTGTGTTACCGAATCGATCTGGTCGAGCAGACCGCCAACGAGGCCCTAAGGCGGGCAACCCAGGCTCAGGACGAGGTGCGGCAACTGCGCCAGCAGGCCAGACGCAAGTAGCCCGCCATGCCACGTCGATGGCTCGACCCCGCACTGCTTGTGGTCTGCACGCTGGCCCTGCTGACTGGCGGCGTGGCCTATGCGGCGCAGCGGCCTGCCTGGGCCGCGCTGGTCTGGGCAACTGGTGGCCTGGTCATGGCCGGGGTCCTGGCGGTGGAAATGTTCAGGCGCCTAGCCCGGGGTGAGGCGGGTATCGACCTGATTGCCTTGCTGTCGATCACCGCCGCCCTGGCCCTGGAGAACATGCTGGTGGCTGCGGTGGTCGCGCTGATGCTGGCCACCGGCCGAGCACTTGAAGCGTTCAGCGTGCGTCATGCCGAGCGCGAATTGCGGGCGCTGATCGACCGAGCGCCGCAACGTGCCTGGATCCAGGAGCAAGACGGGCTGCGCGAAGTTGCGGTGGATCAGGTCAGGCCAGGGCAGGCCGTGCTGGTGCGCCTGGGTGAAATCGTACCCGTGGACGGGCGCCTGCAGAGTCCCCAGGCCACCCTGGACGAGGCGGCGCTGACCGGGGAGTCGTTACCCGTTACTCGTCATTGCGGCGAGCCGGTGGCCAGCGGGGTGTGCAACGCCGGCGCGCCGATGGTGCTGGTGGCCACGCAGACTGCGGCACAAAGCACCTATGCCGGCATCGTGCGCCTGGCCGAGGCGGCACGCCAGTCACGGGCGCCCTTCGTGCGCCTGGCTGACCGCTACGCGCTGGCGTTCATCCCGCTGACGTTGCTGATCGCCGCGCTCGCCTGGTGGGCCAGTGGCGACCCGCAACGCGTGCTGGCGGTGCTGGTGGTCGCCACACCTTGCCCCCTGATATTGGCGGTGCCGATTGCCGTGCTGTCGGGCATCTCGCGAGCGGCGCGGCGTAGCATTCTGGTGCGCGATGGCGCGGTACTGGAGGCGCTCGCCGGGATCCGCCAGGTTTTTCTCGACAAGACCGGTACCTTGACCAGCGGCCATGCTCGGCTGCAATCGATCGAGCTTAACGGGGAGGGCGCGCCGCTGCAGATCTTGCAGTGGGCCGCTTCATTGGCCCAGGCATCCACCCACCCGATCGCTCGGGCTATTGTCGCTGCGGCCCTCGCGCGGGGCCTGAGCTTGGCGGCGCCGCAACAGGTGCAGGAGGCGCCAGGCCAAGGGTTGGCCGGCCAGGTACAAGGCAAAGCCGTGCGCTTGGGGCTGCTGGCTTACGTGCAGCAGGGCAGGGATGCAGGCCCTTGGGCACAGGTGTGCTTGCAACAGCTGGACTATCTGGCCAGCAGTGGCAGTTTCGTAGCCGTGGACGGTGAATTGAAAGCGATGCTGCGGCTGGCCGACGATGTGCGTCGGGAAACCCCTCAGACCCTGCGCCGGCTTCGAGCCCGCGGCATCGACCAGATTGTCATGCTGACTGGCGACCGCCCCCAGACGGCGCAAATGATCGCACTGACAGCGGGTATCGATGCGCTTCACTCTGGCCTCTCACCGCAGGACAAGGTCCGCTTGGTGCAGGAAGGTTGCCGAAGAGGTCCCACGCTGATGGTCGGGGATGGCATCAATGATGCGCCAGCACTGGCTGCCGCCGATGTCGGGGTTGCCATGGGCGCGTCCGGCGTGACTGCTTCGGCACAGTCAGCCGGCGTGGTCTTGCTGGTCGACAGGCTGGATCGTCTGATCGAAGCGCTCGACATCGCCCGGCACACCGTGCACATCGCCCGGCAAGGCGTGTGGGTGGGCATGAGCCTCTCGCTGCTGGCCATGCTGTTCGCTGCGGCCGGCTACCTGCCTGCGGTGATGGGGGCGGTACTGCAGGAAGGCATCGACCTGTTGATCATCCTCAACGCCCTTCGCGCCCTCGGCCCGGTTGCGGGCGATGGCCACAACGGGTTGCCGACCGAGAGCCTGCAGCGCATGCAGGACGAGCATCGACAACTGGACGGGGTGTTGACCGACCTGAGCCAGATGGCGCGGGACTTTGCCAGCCGCCCTGCGGAGCAGGCGCGGGCCGACCTCGGGCGCCTGGTCGCCGCCCTGCATGGCTCGCTGGAGCGCCATGAGCGGGACGACGAGCAGCAGCTGTACCCCCTGTTGAGCCGCTACATGGGAGGCGAGGACCCGCTCTCGCCGCTCAGCCATACCCACCGGGAAATGTTCAGGCTGATCCATTTGCTGACGCGCATGAGCGAGGATTTCACCCAGGCCACCGCCAACCCGAGCGCCGACGAAATCCAGCACCAGCTCATACGCCTGGACACCTTGGCAAAACTGCATTTCGACCAGGAGGAGGCGTTGTACCGTTACCTTGACCAACATTGAACACCGCTGCAGGCATTTGCACGCTTGATAAAAATCAAGCGCCAAGGGCGGCGTTGACCGGATGCTGGCAGCAGCGGTCAATCACTGCCGGCCGAAAAGCCCCGTCTCGATGCAACCCGAGCGACCTGAGTGATCAGGCCGGCCCACCGTTGGAGGCCATCATGAGTCACTATCAACGGCTGTTGCTGATCATGCGTCCAATGCTGCACCAGGCGGTCGCCCTGGAGCAGGCTGTTGCACTGGCCAGATCGGCATCGGCCAGCCTGCACATCGTCGCCTTGCTCGAGTCATTGGACAAACTCTGGCTGCTGGAGTCCGGTAAGCATCAAGCGGAGCGGGAGGCTTATCGGCTTGCTCAGCATGAACAGCTGGAAGCCCAGGCAAACGCACTGCGTGCCTCCGGCGTGCAGGTGACGACCGAGGTGGCCTGGAGTAACGACCTGCAGGATGACATTCTGCAGCACGTGCTGGAGATGCAACCGGACCTGCTGCTCAAGCAGGTCGAGCATGAGCCTGCGCTCAAGCGCGCCTTCTTCACGCCGCTTGACTGGCAACTGTTGCGCCACTGCCCGGTCCCGGTCTACTTGCTCGGTGCCAGCCAGCCGGCGTTGCCGCGCCAGATCGTGGCGGCGGTGGACGTGGCCGACACCTCGCCAGAGGGGCAAGCCCGAAATGACAGCATCGTCCAGCAGGCCGGTGCTTTGGCCTTGCAGACAGGCGCGCAACTGGACCTGCTGCACGCCTGCGATCTGTCGATGGCCTACATGGGCGATATGGGGTATGCCGCCTGGGCCATCGGTGACATTGCCGAGCCCTTACGCCAAGCGCTGGAGGATGATTTCAGGAAACTGGCCGAACGCTTCGGCGCACCACCGCAACGTTGCCATTTCGTGCTCGGGCGCCCGGTCGCGGTGCTCAGCGCATACGTCGAATCACAGCCGGTGGAGGTACTGGTCCTGGGGCGGCCCATCGCACGGGGACTGGACCGTCTGTTCGGCAGTACCACCGAACATGTGTTGTACCAGGTACCTTGCAACATCCTGGTGGTGTAGGAACGTGCGGATGACTACGCCATGGGCGGGAGGCGCTCGGCGACCAGGGCGCTGGTGGCGACGATGTCCAGCCGGGCCTGGCAAGGGGCGGGCAGGCGAAAGGGCTTGATGCTGTCGGCGACCAGGATGCGTTCGAACATCCCGTTTTGGAACAGCGCCCCGCGCTGCTGAAGCTGCGGCGGCGTAGGCTATCCTGCAGCCGCACCGGGAGGTGCCCGATGAGCCCGTATCGCCGGATTTTGCTGATCATGACCAAGGCTCAAGCCAATGCCGCGCTGGACCGGGCCATGGCCCTGGCTGCGGCGTCTGGTGCTGCCCTGCACGTGCTGGGTATTCATGAACCCGGCGAACTGCGCCTGCGCCACGAGTTGCCGACAACCCCGCGGCCTTGCGTTTCATTCGTGCATTTCAGCACAGCGCTCAAGGCGCTGCTCGATGAACAGCCGGCAAGGGGGGCACGCCCAGGTTTCGAAGCCGTGGAAACCTCCGATTCCCGAGACCTGGTGCCGGCCTGCATTGCCCGCTATGCGCCTGACCTGGTGATCAAGGACTGCTCAGGCTGTTCCCTGATCGATCAGAGGGCCCGGACTTCACTTGACCAGGTACTGTTGCATGGGAGCGAGGTGCCGTTGATGTTCGTACCGGCGAATGCCCCAGCCATGCCAGCTAGCGTGCTGGTCGCGGTGGATGTATCTCACGCCTCGCCGCTCAATGACGCACTGGTGATGGCCGGTCAGCAACTGGCAACACAATGCCAGGGCCAGCTGAACCTGCTATCGGCTTACGACCTGCCAATCGCCATGCTGGCAAATCCTGACCTCGCCGGCCCTTGGGCGGATGAGCTGCGGGAATCGCTGCAGTTGCCGTTCGATGCGTTGGCCGATGCCCACGGCATCGCCCACAACCATCGATTCTTCAGCGAAGGTGCGCCGTTGCGTGTCATCAAGTCCCATGTCGCTGCGCTGGGAGCCGATGTGGTGGTGGTCGGCGCCGTGCAGGCCAGGCGTTGGGCCAAGCTGATCGGCGATACCACCGAGCGGCTTGTCAGCCATGCGCCGTGCAGCATCCTGACGATCAGGCCTACACCTGGCAGTTGAATCAGGCGGTATCGCCTGTTCGGCCATGGCGCACCACCTCCACGCAGAATTGACCTTCGTAGGGGGGCACATGGCATTCGACGATATCCTGCGCCGCGACCTGCAGATGAATGCCGACGATATCGGCATGCACCGGTTGGTGGCAGACGTGGCGGTCGACGAGCACCGCGCTGATGATGTGGCGCGCACCCAGTTCGGCGAGGTAGGCGCAGGTGCGTAGCAGAGAGTGCCCTTCGTAGAGCACGTCATCGACCACCAGCAAGGTGGTTGCGGCAAGGTCGAGCTTGGCGAGTTCAGGGTTTTCGGTGAGTTGAGTATGGGCATGCAGGAGGCTCAGGTCGTCTGCATAACGCTTGACCTTGATCGGGTAGAGCGGCAAGGGCGCAGCACCGGTGAGTGCCTGCAGGTGCAGTTGCAAGCGCTGCGCCAGCGGCTCACCACGCCGCTGAATGCCTACCAGTGCCACTTCGGACGCAGGCAGGCAGGCCATGGCCTGGCGGGCCATCGAGCGCAGCACGCTGTCCAGATCGTCTTCGTCATACAGGCGGACCCTCGATGGAGCGGGGCGATTCATGGTGTTTCTCCTTTATTGGATATCCCTGGGCGGGAGCGTACCCGGGCACCTTGAGGTGGGCTTGATAAAAGCCAAGTGATAGCCAGCCGAGTCCGGGCCAGGATCCTGAGTTTCAGTGCATCGCGGATTACTGCATCTACCAGACGGGCGCAGGCACCAATATCCTGCTGATGACACTGATGGGCCATGGCCGTTACCGGCACGCGAGATCTTTATTACCTGCATAGTTGACCTAAGATAACTTCTGCCGCCTTTCAGATCGTCGCGTTGCGCGGGCAGTGATAGCGTTGCTACATACGCTTTTGATCCCGAGGCGTGGCCATGTATCAGAACCTGGCTGTTCTGGCCGCCTTGCTGGTGCTGTACGCCAGCCTGGCCGGCGCGCTTGAGTCCAAACCTGTCAATGGGCCGCTGTTGTTTCTGCTGGCAGGCCTGGTGGCAGGCCCCTCCGGGCTCGGGTTGTTGAACCTTTCGCTGGACCGCAACGATCTTCGCTTGCTGGCCGAGCTCACCCTCTCAATCGTCCTGTTCAATGATGCCGCCAAGGCCAACCTGGCCCAATTGCGGCAATCCCGTAGCCTGCCCTTGCGCTTGCTGACCCTGGGCCTGCCGCTGACACTGATTGCGGGCTGGCTTGCCGCCTGGCTGATGTTCCCACGGATGCCCTGGCTGGAGATGGCGCTGTTGTCGACGATACTGGCCCCGACCGACGCCGCCCTCGGCAAGGCCGTCGTGAGCAACCCCGACGTTCCGGCCGATGTGCGCGAGAGCCTGAATGTCGAAAGCGGCTTGAATGACGGCATTTGCGTGCCGGTACTACTCTTGCTGTTGGCATTGTTGACGGAGGCTCACTCGACGATGCCTTTTGCCTTGGCGGGCTACTTCTTCCTAGAGGAGTTGGGTATCGGTGTTCTCACGGGGGCGGCGCTTGCGCTGTTGGTAGGCGGGTTGTTACGTCTGTCGCAACGCCATTGCCTGCAGATCGAGGCCTGGCAGCAACTGGTGATGCCCGCGCTGGCATTACTGAGCTTCGCCAGCGCTCAGGCACTGGGGGGCAGCGGTTTTATCGCCGCGTTCTGCGCAGGGCTGCTGACAGGTTACCTGTTCAAACGGGAAACCCAGCCGTTGATCGTCACCGGCGAGTCGTGCGGTGAAGCGCTGTCACTGCTGACCTGGGTGGTGTTTGGCGCCTATGTGGCGCCCAAGGCTTCGCAGATCATGGCACCCTCCGTCTGGTTCTACGCACTTGCGAGCCTGTCGCTGGTGCGGATGCTGCCTGTCTGGCTCAGCCTGGCGGGGAGCACACTCAGCGCCGAGAGCCGCTTGTTTATCGGCTGGTTCGGCCCCCGTGGGCTCGCGTCCATCGTTTTCGCGATATTGATACTGGATGCGCCGTTGCAAGAGGCAGGCGCGATCATCGCGTGCACCATCGCTTGCGTTGTGCTGAGCGTGGTATTGCACGGCATGAGTGCATTGCCGGGGGCGCGGCGGCTGGGGCGCAGCGCACGAGAATGAGGGTGTGACAGGGGGCCGACCGGTTTCATCAAGGCCTGTACGCGCAGGAGGGCACCAGGAGTCATCCAGCAAAGAAAATGGGCTTGGTGGCTGGCAGGGGCGGTCATACTGATCTGGTTTACCACATTGGCCAATGTTGGCGGCGCCTACATCACTGGCCGGCTGGGCGCCATCAGTGTATGGGGCGTACCCGTACCCGGTCTGAGCCTGATCGGTTGGTACTGGTTCAGCCCCACGCGCTTTCAAGAGGCCTGGAACCCAGGGCATATACCCGTCGCACAGGCGGTTACCAGCAGCATCCCTCTGACGCTACCCGTGGCTGTCGATGGGCCCGAAGGACTGTCGCGATGGGGTGGATTCCAGGGGGGCAGGCACAGCGTTAAGATGGAACCGGTTCATTTCTGCAGTTGGATAGGGAGCACCGAAATGTTGGTTGATATGGCTGCCTTCACACCGTGGTCGGCTCTGGCAGGCGGAGCACTAATAGGCCTGGCCGCCGGGCTGTTCGTGGTGGAGAACGGGCGCATTGCCGGTATCAGCGGTTTGCTCGGCTCGCTATTGCAGCGCACGGGAGAAGGGCGTGGCGAGAAACTGTCGTTTCTGCTGGGCATCATCGCGGCGCCACTTGTGTGGCGAGCGTTCTCGGCAATGCCCCCGGTACATTTCAGTACGGCCCCCTGGTTGCTCATGGTCGCAGGGCTTCTGGTGGGCGTGGGTACCCGCTATGGCAGTGGCTGCACCAGTGGCCATGGTGTGTGCGGCCTCTCTCGTCTGTCCCCTCGCTCGGCGGTGGCCACGTTGTGCTTCATGGCGGCCGGCTTTGCCACCGTCTTCGTGGTTCGCCACGTTTACCCAGGAGCATGAAATGACCCGGATCAGCGCATTCATGGCGGGGTTGCTGTTCGGCATGGGGTTGTTGCTGTCGGGCATGGCAAACCCCACCAAGGTACTGGGGTTTCTTGACCTCGCGGGGCAGTGGGACCCGTCACTGGCACTCGTCATGGTGGGCGCCATCGGTGTTGCACTGCTACCGATGGCTTGGGCGCGTCAGCACGCTGCGGCCTTGCTCGGCGGCGCGATGCAGTTGCCTGCCCGGCGTGACATTGACCGACGGCTGGTGGGTGGCAGCCTGATCTTCGGTATTGGCTGGGGGCTAGCCGGGGTGTGCCCAGGGCCGGCCCTGGTGCTGCTGGCCGGCGGGTTTTGGCAAGGCTGGCTGTTTGTGGCAGCGATGCTGGCTGGCATGGCGCTGTTCAATGGGCTGGAAGTGCTTAGTAAAAGCCGCCAGGCGTAAAGCAAGCTGCGGCCGTGCCGCGTAGACAACAGCGGGTGGGTTTCATTGGGTGAGGGCAGAGGAGACAACCCCGTTGCCCTTACCGACGACATGGAACCACCCGTTATCATTGCCATCCCGACGAAAGTCGCCCATTGAAGGTGGGTAAGGGCGCGGTCGTCTGTAGCCCTCGGCCGCGTTTAGGGGGCGGGGAAGGCTCGTACCGTCGGCTGTTTTTCGGTCAGCTGCTGGAAATTCAGCGACATGGGACAACCTGAATAAAGAATGGCGCTGAGGAATACACAATATCCCGGCCTGAGAGTTATCGGATATTGACGGAAGCGTGAAGGGCACTTTCCAGACAGGCTATGCGTATAACTCAACTAAATATTCATTTAGTCGAGTTGGGTCGCGCGCTTACACAAAAGAAGGGTAGTTTGGTATTTATTGCTCGACAATGCAACCGACTGGCTTTATCTCAGGTTCTCTGGGTTATCGGGCTGCGGGCGCACGCTGATATCGGACAGCTTCGTGGCAAACTGAAGCGCTCAGGTAGAATGGCTGGCGTGCACCCGCGCGCCAGGCAGATTTAACGGGTGTACTGACTGAGACAGAGCTGTACAGGGCGATGATTTTGACCGATTTTATCGTTTATTGAGTGAGTAAACCGCTCTAGGTTGAGGGGTTGCCAAGGTTAGGCGAAAGCATCTATTGGGATTGAACTGGGCATTTAGGCTAATGATGAGCTACCTGAAATAGATCTCACCGATATTGCGTGTTCGGAACCGTACAGGATTGACAGCGCAACCGCAGTCACTGGAGGCCATCGCGCCTAAATTTATTCTTGATGCTGTAAGTCCAAAGCTTTTCTGATTTCACAGGTTCGAGCTCTGGTCAGAAAAAAGGAGTCAGCGCCGATGCTTGTGTTTTCATCAATGAGTAAGCGTACGCGGCCTTCGCAAGTCTTCAGAAATAGCAAAGCCGCTGGCACGGTTGCTAACGCAGTTGACGTGGCTGCGGTAACACATAGACGTAAATCGGCACCTTAATGACGAGGCCCGTCGCGCACGGAAGCGGCTTGTATCCATGGCATCGGTGGACAGAAGTGTTGAATGGGTCTGCGGCTGTGAGAGCGATCCGAGATGGATCGGAATGAGGCAAAAAATCGGCCTAGTTGATTTACTTTCGAAATTAGGGTCAGAGGCTTCCGTGTACTGTCACAGCTGGAAAGGCGCCTGAGCTGTCATGTACCTGCCTTTAAATCTGCCCACCCAGCGGTACCGGTGACTAACACGCAGTTATGCATAATGCATATTATGTTAAATGATGTCCTCTGTAAGGGCCAGGGGTCAGTGTCCAATCCCACATACCTCCGATCAAATCCCCGCAAACCCCCGTTTCCCAAAAAATCAGAAGCTTGGGTTCCATTCATAATCCTATCTCTGCGCACGGTATGCCCTACATTGAGAGCATCTGCAGAGACGCTTTGCCATGCTCATCAGCCGAGAGCTGGAGCAGTTCGGTATCCGGGAGCTCACAGAGGACGACATGCCCAAGTCTAAACGAGTGGGTCACGCGTTCGCCTGCGCTGACCTTCAGCTTCCATGCGCGCGATCCAGACTTTCTACGCCTATGCCGAAATTCGAGCTCTGGATGTAGACGAGACCATTGGCTTGCCAGCTTGAGTCGATTCTCTCGCCACTGGATGGTTACGCCCTCTGGCTGCAAGGCTGCCGCCGAGCGGACAATACAGTCGCCCGAAAGTGTACTTCGCTCAGTTTTCATCTCCTTCCGCTCTAGCTCAAATACGGCTCGTTCATGTGCCAAAGCTTCGTTCCCCTCCTCCAGCTATCGATCGAGCATTTTGAGGACGCTGCAGCACCGGGCAGTACGATCATGAAGATATCTGGGCAACGCATGATGCTCGAAGCCATCAATGGTTTTCTTTCGAGAAAGCTGCTCATCGTCCTGGTCGTCGGACTAGGCACTTATTTCACCCTCAAAACACGCTTTGTGGACGATGCCCGAATGAGATGCTGCTGACCATCATCAAAAGCGCCTGAAGACCTATCAACCGTATTCGCGTTTGCCGACATCACCATGACCCTTTCCGCCTTGGTAAACCTGGTCGCCCTGACGCTACACCGCTAAATCCGGCTGTGGCGACGGGGCCCGTTACATGGCCCCGTTGCCTGCTTCGCAGGTATGCTTCGCCCGGGGGAATATCTGCACTCCGACGTAACCACTAAAAATTTCAGAAACAATCAGGGGTATTGAGGAGATCAATCTGGGCCTGGGCCGCATGACAGGTCTCTACAACCCCCTTGTGATTTGTCCGATCAGCTTGGCCAACTATCTGCGGACACACTGGCTTGCCACTTGATTGTCGAAGTCGGTGTCCATTCCCAAGCGTGTCTGCGGGATACCTGCTACCCCCATGCGCAGTCAACAACAGCAAAAAATGTTTCCTTAGATCTGTGCCTGGCCACCGTCTACGAACAATTCAGCCCCGTTCACGAAGCTTGAGTCTTCACTGGCAAGGAACACGGCTGCATTGGCAATCTCGATGGGCTCACCCACCCGCCCCATTGGCACCTGCGAAGCCAGGTAGTCGAGCAAGCCTTGCTGTTGTGTTGTATCTGGGCCAGCCAGGTCGACCAGGCCGGGCGTACGCGTTGCGCCCGGGCTGAGGGTGTTGACCCTGACAGCGCGATCTTTCAAATCCAGAATCCAGCTCCGTGCAAAGGCCCGAACAGCCGCCTTAGACGCGGAGTACACACTGAATGCCGCAGTGCCCGAGCTACCGGCCGTGGAGCCGGTCAGAATGATCGACGCTTTCGGCGCCAGTAGCGGCAGCGCCTTCTGAACCGTGAACAACACGCCTTTCACGTTGCGATCGAATGTATCGTCGTAATGAGCTTCGGTGATCTCACCCAAAGACAGCATGGAGCCGCCGCCGGCGTTGACGAACAGCACGTCGAGCCGACCATGGTTTTGGTTAATGCGGGCATACAGCGTATCGAGCTGCTCGAGCTTCGTGGAGTCGACGGCAATACCGGTGGCGTTGCCAACCAGTTCCACCGCCTTGTCCAATTCAGCTTGACGGCGACCGGTGATGTAGACGTGAGCGCCCTCTTCAGCGAAGCGTTTGGCGGTGGCCAAACCGATGCCAGTGCTTCCGCCAGTGACCAGTGCGACTTTACCTTCCAGTTTCTTGCTCATGGTGTTTCTCCCGTCGAGATTGCGATTTGGTGTGGGAGAAGCGTATCGACCTCTAGATAATTTCAAAATAGAATCATTTGAAAGTCATCATTGCAGAATTGAAATGTCAAGAATTCCGGATTTTGAAGGGCTTGCCATGTTCGCCAAGGTGGCGGAGGAAGGCTCTTACGCGGCCGCCGCCAGGGCAATGGGTGTGTCGGTTCCCACGGTATCGCGGGCGGTTGCGCGCTTGGAGGAGCGCCTGGGCGGTCGCTTGTTCAACCGAACGTCACGTCAACTCTCTGTGACCGAGTTTGGTCAACGTATGGTTGACCAGGCCAGTGCGTTGTATCGCCAGGCTGAAGAAATGGAAAGCGAAGCCCAAGAGCTGTCGGTACAACCACGCGGGTTGGTGCGGCTGGCTGTGCCCATGTCGTTCGGCTTGCGCTGGGTCGCGCCGTTACTCCCAGCGTTGCTGACGCTCTATCCAGAGCTAGAACTTGATCTACACCTATCTGATTCGACAGTTGACCTGGTGGCCGATGGTTTCGATGCGGCATTGCGGATCGCAGCCCTCCCCGATTCCTCCCTGGTGGCTCGCCGAATTTGTTCTGTAACCCAATTCCTCGTAGCAGCCCCGTCATATCTGGCCCGGCGTGGCCATCCATCTCATCCCCGCGACTTGGCCGCTCATGCGTGTATGAGCTACGCCTATCGAGCACGGAGCCAGGTGTGGCGTTTCACTCACGATAATGGCAGCGAGCAAGATGTGGCCCCGCGCGGCCCCCTGCGCGTCACCAACTCGGATGCATTAGTCGCACCTTTGCTGGCGGGGGTTGCAATCGCTGAGCTTCCGGAGTTCATCGCCGCCGAATATCTCGCCGATGGACGTCTACAGCACATCTTGCCTGAGTGGCGCATGACGCAGGGCGGTCTGTATTTCGTGACGCCATCAGCCCGTGCACGGCCGAGAAAAGTTCAGGCCCTTTCCGACTTCTTCGCGGAGCACCTTTCAAGCCCAGCCTGGAGGTAATCAGCGCCAAGCTGGCACAGGGAGTATGTTAGTCGCGTGAGGACATGGCGTCTTACCTCCTGGCCCTCCTGAAGTTTTCACCCACAGCGGCGGAATGACGTGGATTTCAATCCCGTTTTCCTACCGACAAATATCAATGCCCCGCATCAGGACAGTTTGTACGTAAACCCCGCCCGCGCGAGCTCGAGGAGGTGCTTGATATTTATCAAGTCCGTCTACCTACATTCGTCGAGACTCTTTACCAAAGGACATCGGAGCGTACACAGAAGCTCGACCTCGAGAAACACAGTTTGGCCCCCACTAAACAGCCGAAGAACCTCCCTTGGGAGCGCGCGAGAAAAGAAGGGGCAATGATGGCAACCGTCACGCGGAAACCCGGAAGGAGCACTGATGTATTCGAGCATCTTTTTCGCGTGGGGGCTGGCAGCCATTACCGTGGTTGTGCATGCCGTCGGTCTGGCCTTGATGCTAAAGTTTCTGTCCCGCAGAAACAATGTTCCCCTACGGCAACTAGGCGCCATCAGCGCGCGGTTGGTTTGGGTTGTCTGCTACATGATCATGCTGCATTTGATCGCTGTCTCGATTTGGGCGACATTCTATGTGTGGCAGGGATCTCTGCCTGATTTCGAAACGGCGCTTTACTTCTCTGGAGTGACCTACGCGACCATCGGCTACGGTGACGTGGTGCTGGTGAAACCCTGGCGCCTATTCGGGCTGATTGAAGGGTTGACGGGTATCATCATGTGCGGCTTATCCACGGGTGTGTTCTTCGCCGAGGTCAATCATATCTACCAAATGACCCATGCCGACAAGGACCGCGGCGAAAAAACCTGAAGTATTGCGCTACCAGGACTTCATGACTACGACGCCGTCAACGGCGTGGCGTCCTGATCCTGATAGTGCAGGATCGCAGCATGAGCGTTGAACAGCATACGCTCGCTCCCGAGTTTTTCGTCGAACCCAGCACGCCGTACCATTTCAAGTACACCAGGGTTCAACCCCGCCAGCCAGAGACTGGCACCGAGTTCGCCCAAGTGTTTTTCGCCTTCAATCAGAGCTTGCAGTGCCGAGTATTCGATGTCGGGAACGGCACTCATGTCCCAGACCACCACATGTGGATGGTACTGCGCTTCCAGCGCGATGACCTGCTCCTTGACATAGTCCGCGTTAAGGAAGAACAGACGTCCCTCCGGTCGCACGATCAACAGCCCCGGGAAAGTCTCATCATCTGGGTGGTCCTCCGATAAAGGCCGAAGCACGTCGGTACCGCGCTTGCGACCCAGGACGTACACATGCGGACGAGCCGTCTGATAGGCCAGACTGACCAACGATACGACGATTGCCACCGTGATGCCCTGCAGCGTGCCAAACAACAGCACACCAAACGTCGCTACGAGCGCCCAGTGGAACTCCATCGGGCGAACCTTGCGAATAGCCAGGAATTCCCGGGGTTGAATCAGCCCGACCGAGTAGTAGATGACGATGGCCGCCAATGTAGCGTGAGGCAGATACCCGAGAAGCCCCGAAAGCAGCAGCATCGTGGCGAAAGCCATGCCGGCAGTGACAATCGAGACCGCTTGAGAGTGGCCTCCGGTGGCACGGACAACCGCCGTCTGCGAAGTACCTCCACCGGCGGGCATCGCCCCCAGCAGTGCGCCCCCGAGGTTACCCAGGCCGGTAGCAACCAACTCGCGGTTTGCATTGATCGGGGGATCGCCTGGCCGGACAAAGGCACGACCTGCTGCAATCGTTTCGGTAAAGCTCATCAGCGCGATCCCGAGCGCACCCGGTATCATTTGTTCAACCAATGTGAGTTCGGGCAGTGTGATTGGGGGTAACCCTGCTGGAATCAAGCCGACAGTCGGAACGCCGAGCGCCTGCAGGCCGAAGTACCACGAGGCGGCGATACTCCCTGCCACCACAACAAGTGGTGCTGGCGAATGTGGCCACACGCGTTCCATTGCGATGAGGATCAGGAACGCCGCTGCAGCGACCGCGATCGTGATCAGAGAGCTCCCGGGTACGTGATGCACAATGTTGAGGAGATCGAGAAAAAAGCCCTGTTTGGCGATGTGGATGCCGAGAAGTTTTGGTACCTGATCCAACACGATCACAAGGCCGACACCTGCTTTGAAGCCGCTCAACACCGGGGAGGAAATGAAGTTCGCGAGAAAACCCAGGCGTATCAGCCGCGCCAACAGCAGCATGGTGCCCACCATTGCGGTCAGTGTTGCCGTGGCCGTGATCAGCTTTCCGGGGTCACCATCGGGTACTGCCAGACCGATCTGCGCACCGGCCAGAATCGCCAGCGTGGCGGAGGAGCTGACGCTAAGCACTCGCGATGTGCCCAGGAATGCGTAAATCAACATTGGGACGAAGGCCGTATACAAACCGACGGCAACAGGCAAGCCGGCGACAGTCGCGTAGGCCATTGCCTTGGGTAGTACGACTGCAGAGGCCGTGAGCCCTGAAACGACATTGAGGCGAAGTGACGCCGTGTCAGAGTGGGCTGTGCTTGAGGCTTTCAGATGAAGTTTCACACGGCCGCTCCTGATGGGTTCTATTGCCTGTTACGCGCAAAGACTCTCGGCATTCGCGCTGACACGGAGCTGACCCGCAAGCTCATTTTAAAGTCCCCCTTGATCAGCTCAATCTCGCGGCCAACCTTCACGTTTTCTCTCTTCGGATATGCCGATTACGAATAAAAACCTTCACGCCGAAGGGCGCTTTGATTCTGTTGACTATTAACGACAGCCTTGTAACGCCGCCGAAGAATTTTCGTAATATTACGGGTTGCCCACCAAGGCGGAGTATTTATTGACCGCAGATGCATCGAAGTTTCTGCCGGATAAGTGCTAGAGACTTGAGAAATATCAAATATTCCCAATAAACGCATAGCCATCGCATGGGTCATTCTGGTCTGTACTCATCCAGGGCGCTCACGGTTACCTCGTGCTGCAACTTGATTTTTGTCAGAAGTGCCACCCTCTGCGGGTGCTAGCGTTGTGACAAGAGACGGGCTATGCATCTGTTCAAGTGAGCTTCACGGAGAAGGGTATGCGCTGGAACATTAATGTTGTCAGACAGCCTGTCGGTTTGCCCATCGCGATTGTCCTAGGCGCCTTAAGTCTAGTTGCCGGCTGCGGCAAAGAACCCGTCTCCCCTGCGCATAAACCGCCTGAAGTCACTGTGATGACGGTCACCGCCCGCGACACGCCAGTGACTTTCGAATTCGTTGCCCAGACCCAAAGTTCCCGCGAGGTGGAAATCCGTGCGCGCGTGGCCGGTTTCCTTGATAAGCGGCTGTACACCGAAGGCGATTTGGTCAAAGCCGGACAAACGCTGTTCCAGATGGACCGCAAACCGTTTGAGGCCGCGCTGTTGTCGGCCCAAGGCCAACTGGCCCAGCAACAAGCTCGCTGGGAGGTAGCCAAGTCCACGTTGGCGCGGGTACGGCCGCTGGCGGCGCAGAATGCGGTCAGCAAGATGGACCTTGACAATGCGGTGGGCAACGAACGTGAGACCCATGCCGCTGTATTGGCCGCAGAGGGTACTGTGCGTACCGCGCAGTTGAACCTCAGCTACACCACCATCAGCTCACCCCTTGCCGGGCTTTCGAGCTATGCCAAAAAACAGGATGGCAGTTATGTGACGCCAGGTGAGTCGGGGTTATTGACTTCGGTGTCACAGATGGACCCGATGTACGTGAACTTCAGCCTCTCGGAAAACGAGACGCTGAAATACCGCGACGAGATAGCCGCCGGCCATCTCATTTTTCCACCGCGTAGTGATTTTATCGTTGAAGTGGTATTGGCTGACGGCACCGTGGCGCCCAACACTGGCAAGGTGAATTTTCTGGCACCTTCCTACAGTCAGGATACTGGCACCTTCCTGGTTCGGGCAGTGCTCGCCAACCCCGATGGCTTGCTGCGTCCGGGTCAGTTTGTGAGAGCCCTGGCCAAAGGCGCTACGCGACCCAATGCCATTCTTGTGCCGCAAAAAGCCGTGCTGGAAGGTTCCAAGAGTCACTTCGTGTGGGTCCTCAATGCCGAGGGAAAACCTGAGCAACGCGTGGTTGAAGTGGGTGACTGGCAAGGTGACAACTGGTTCATCAACAAGGGGCTACGGGTCGGCGAGCGCATCGTGGTCGATGGCGCGATCAGGGTCACGCCAGACGGGCCATTGAAGATCGTCGATATACCTGGCGCCTCGTCAACAAGCTCAGCCGATGGGCAAACCGCAAAAGCCGATGAGGGGAAAAGCCAATGAGCATTTCCCACTATTGCATTGACCGGCCGATCTTCGCTTCGGTGATCTCCATCATCATCACCCTGGCCGGTGCAGTGGCCATGCTCAAGCTCCCTGTTGCGCAGTACCCGGATATAACGCCGCCGCAGATTACGGTGGCCGCGACGTACCCCGGTGCCGATGCGCAAGTCGTGGCCAATAATGTGGCCGCGCCCATCGAACAGCAGGTCAATGGCGCCGACAACATGATCTACATGAACTCGTCGAGCTCCGCGACGGGCAACATGACCCTCAATGTTTTTTTCGAAATAGGCACCGACCCTTCGTTGGCGCAAGTCGACGTGCAGAACCGAGTCAACCTGGCCCTGCCGCAACTGCCCTCCGCCGTGCAGAGCCAGGGCATCCAGGTACAGAAAAAATCCTCGGCCTTCATGATGGTGCTTGCGGTGTATTCCGCCGGCGACCGCTACGACAGCACCTATGTCGCCAACTACGCCAACCTTTACATCCTCGATGCGATCAAGCGGATTCCAGGGGCGAACCAGGCCAGTATCTTCGGCACGCCAGACTACGCCATGCGGATCTGGCTAAAGCCTGACCGTATGGCCCAGCTGGGTATCACCGCCGCCGATGTACAGAAAGCCGTCGCCAATCAGAACCAGCAGTTCGCCGTAGGCAGGGTCGGCCAGTCGCCTACGGGGCAACCGGTGGAGCAGTCGTTTGCCGTGACCACCAAGGGACGCCTGACAGAGCCTTCGGAATTCGAGAACATCATCTTGCGTGCCAGCAACAACGGCGCGGCGGTTGTTCGACTCAAAGACGTTGGACGCGCCGAGCTGGGGCAAAAAGACTATTCCTTGCGCAGCACCTATCAGGGCCGGCCGGCGACGCTAATTTCCGTGTACCAGCAACCCGGCGCCAATGCCCTGGATGTTTCCGCAGCAGTGACCAAGACCCTCTCGGACATGAAGGCCACGTTTCCCGAGGGCATCGAGTACAAGATCGTGATGGACACCACGGCCTTTACCCGAGCTTCGATTTCCGAGGTAATCCACACCTTCTTCGAAGCCCTGGTACTGGTGGTTATCGTGGTCTACATCTTCCTGCAGAGCCTGCGGGCCACGCTCATTCCGGTGCTCGCGGTGCCGGTGTCGATCGTCGGCACGTTCATCGGCATGTCCGCACTCGGGTTTTCGGTGAACATGCTGACGCTGTTTGGCATGGTGTTGGCCATCGGTATTGTGGTGGATGACGCGATCGTGGTGATCGAAAACGTCGAACGCAACATGCAGGTGCACAAGATGACGCCCAAGGACGCGGCAAAACGGGCGATGGATGAAGTGGCAGGCCCGGTGGTGGCCATCGTCCTGGTACTGTGCGCGGTGTTCATTCCGGTGGCTTTCATGGGCGGCATCACCGGTCAACTCTACAAACAGTTTGCGATCACCATCGCCATATCTGTAGTAATTTCCGGCCTGGTCGCCCTGACCTTGTCCCCCGCCCTGGCCTCCCTGCTACTCAAACCGCAGCACGGTGACAAGAACGCCTTTTTCCGCTGGTTCGAACGCAGTTTCGAGCGCTTGACCGAGGGCTATTCACGCTCGGTGGCGTTCATGATCAAGCGCTTTGTGCTGGCATTGCTACTCTTTGCCGGCATGATCGTGCTGATCCTGTTGATGGCCGAGCGCATCCCCAGCGCGTTCCTGCCACCGGAGGACCAGGGCTACTTGCTTGGCGCGGTGATCATGCCCGACGCTGCCAGCCTGGATCGCACCGCCGAGGTCGGCAAACTGGCCAGTGACTTCTTCATGAAGGATGAGGCCGTCGAAGGTGTCGCGATTGTGAACGGCTACAGCCTGCTCGACGGCCAGAACAAGAACAATGCCGGTGCGTTTTTTGTCGGTTTCAAGGATTTCGAGGGGCGTTACAAGGACGCCGAAACCATCAAGGCACAAAGCGCCCCCGCAGTGATCCAGAAGGCCACGCGGGCGTTTTCTACCGTTCAGGGAGGGATCATCTTGCCGGTCAACCCACCGTCCATTCCCGGCCTGGGTACGACCGGAGGCATGGAAGTCTGGGTTCAAAGCAAGGGCGACGGCAATGTCGACCAACTGGCGGAACTGGTCGCCAATCTGGTGGCGAAAGCCAAGACACGTCCGGAGCTGGGCGTCATCACCTCCACCTTCAACGTGTTTTCCCGTCAATTGATGGTCGACGTCGATCGCGAGAAAGCGGAATCCCTGGGCGTACCGGTCGAAGATGTCTACAGCGCCATGCAGACCATGTTCGGCTCGCTCTACGTCTCGCAATTCAACAAGTTCAGTCGCCTGTGGCAGGTGATTCTGCAGGCCGAACCGGCCTATCGCTTGAAGGCCGAGGACCTGCAGCAGATCTTCGTGCGCAGCAAAAACCTCGACATGGTGCCGCTAAAGGCCTTGCTGACCACCCGCTACGTCACCGGTCCCGACCTGCTAACACGTTTTAACAACTTCCCGGCGGTCAAACTCACAGCGAACCCGGCGCCAGGCTACAGTTCAGGCCAGGCACTCAAGGCTCTGGAGGAAATCGGCGCGGAGATCATGACCAATGACTATGCGCTGGCATTGAGTGGCGAGGCATTCGAGGAAAAAAAGAGCGGAGGTGCCTCGTCCCAGGTATTCATCTTCGGTCTGGTCATGGTGTTCCTGATCCTCGCGGCTCAGTACGAAAAGTGGTCACTGCCCGTGGGTGTGCTACTGGCCGTACCCTTTGCCTTGTTCGGCGCCCTGCTCGCCGTCCTGCTTCGGGGCTTGAGCAACGACGTCTATTTCCAGATCGGCTTGACCATGCTGGTGGCGCTGGCCGCCAAAAACGCCATTCTGATTTTCGAATTTGCGGTATTGAACCGGGAAACCGGCATGTCGACCTACGATGCCGCGATGACCGCAGCAAAAGAACGTCTGCGCCCTATCGTAATGACGTCCCTGGCGTTCATCCTCGGCTGCGTGCCTCTGGCCATTGCCGTCGGCGCCTCGGAGAATAGCCGTCACTCCATTGGTACCGGGGTAATTGGTGGCATGCTGGCGGCGACGGTGATCGCGATCTTCTTCATCCCTCTGTTCTATTACCTGGTGGAGCGAATGTTCGGGGAAAAGGACAACGCCCAAACAGCCGCCAAGCCAACTGCTTCGACGCAGGCTCCGACGATTCCCGACGGTGCGGCACAAAACCGACATGAGGGGGATTGAGATGCGTAAGCCTCCTATCCCGCTGATGTTGTGCCTCAGCCTGGCGGGTTGCATGGTGGGGCCAGATTACCAGCCCCCGAAAATCGACACCCCCGCTGCCTACCGTTATGCGGACAAGGAAGCAAAAGACCTGTCGAATACGCTGTGGTGGGAGCAGTTCCACGACCCGGTTCTGAATGAACTGATCCGCACGGCGCTGCTGGAAAACAAGGACATCAAGATTGCCGCCGCGCGGGTCGAAGAATTCCAGGGCCGTTACGGCCAGACCCGTTCTCTCTTGTTTCCACAAGTCGGTCTGGGCGCCCAAGGGCAGCGCTCCCGTTCGCCGCGGGACACCGGTCCGGTCTCGCTGGACCCGTCGGTGGATCCGGTGTTCAACAACTACCAGGCCATTCTCAGTGTGAACTGGGAGCTGGATATCTGGGGCCGGTTGCGCCGCCTGGATGAATCCGCCCGTGCCGATTTGCTGGCCTCGGAAGAAGGCCGTCGAAGCGTGATCTTGAGTCTGGTCGCTTCGGTTGCGTCGAGCTACGTGACCCTGCGTGACCTCGACCGGGAACTGGAAATCGCCCGCACGACCGCCAAGGCTCGCAGTGAGTCCTACGAAATATTCAAACTGCGCTACGGTGCCGGCACCATTTCCGAAATGGAACTGGCACAGAATCAATCCGAACTCGAGCGCACCCAGGCGTCAGTTGCGCAACTCCAACCCCTGGTCGCGCAACAGGAAAACGCCTTGGCCGTGCTGCTTGGGCGTAACCCTGGGCCAATCATCCGCGGCCGTGACCTGGCCCAACTGAATCTGCCAACGGTGCCGGCCGGCTTACCATCAGACTTGCTTGAACGGCGACCGGACTTGCGTCAGGCAGAACTGAATCTGATATCGGCCAATGCACAGATCGGCGCTGCCAAGGCTCAATACTTCCCGACTATTTCCCTGACCGGCCTGTTAGGTTCCGCCAGTAACCAACTGTCGAACCTGTTCACTGGACCCGCTTCTACCTGGTCCTATGGTGTGGCGGTAAGCATGCCAATCTTCACAGCCGGCGGTATTGCCGGGCAGGTGCAGCAAGCTGAAGCCATCCAGAAACAGGCGCTGCAAATTTACCAACAGTCGATTCAATCGGCGTTCAGGGACGTGGAAAATGCCTTGGTCGCATCGAGCAAATCCAGAGAACGGATGGCCTACCAAGCCAGGCAAGTCGAGGCACTGAGCACTTATGCCCATTACGCACGGTTGCGCTACGACAACGGCTATACCAGCTACATCGAGGTGCTGGACGCCGAGCGCAGCCTGTTCGACGCCGAATTGGATTACACCCGCACCCGCGGTTCGGTGTTCACCAACATGATTGATCTGTACAAGGCGACTGGTGGTGGCTGGGTGACCGAGGCGGACAAACTGACAGCAACTGCCAATCAAAAGCGACCATGAGCATGATGGAGACACCGTGTCGGCAGACCGGTTTAGCCGTGCCAACGCCAGCGGTAGCTGTACCTTGGCCCTCTCGAGGTTAAACACTTGCGCTGGAAGGACAGTGGCGCGGGATGACGGATCCGGCTCACAGGCAAACCACAAAACGCTCCCGCCAAGGCTATGAAATGTGGTGTTTTCCAAGCGGAGCATCCACGCAGCTCAGGGGCAGGCTGCTACGCTTTTGTGATGGGACCGAACCATAACGCGATCTTGCTCCTGAACAACTTCGACTTCGTTGAGTAAAGGAGTGGAAATGTCTCCCAGTAAGAAGAAATCCGTCCAGGGTGCGGCTCGAGAACCAAAGTTCGGAATTTACGAGCCGACTTTTCGCTCGCGAAAAGAACGCCTGAACGCAGGAGAGCGGATACGCGAGAGCCTGCCACACTCATCTCACGCAGTGTGGAAACCACCGCGCAAGCATCGTAACCCTATCGATCTCCTTGAAGCGTCCAATCGATATAGACTCCCCAGTCTAGTGCCCGTGCGCTATGGACGCATGTTGCGCAGCCCCTTCACCTTCTTGCGCGGTTCTGCGGGATTGATGGTTCATGACTTGGCCAGCCTCCCCAACACCGGCATTCGGGTACAGGCGTGCGGTGATTGTCACCTGTTGAACTTCGGACTGTTCGCGACACCCGAGCGCAATCTGATTTTTGACATCAATGATTTCGACGAAACCCTTCCCGCCCCCTGGGAGTGGGATGTCAAACGCCTGGCGATCAGCTTCGCCGTCGCGGCTGCAGATAACAGGCTCAGCGAAAAAGATGCCCACGCGATCGCCGTCAAATCCGTTAAAGCTTACCGGGAACGTCTACGCGAGCTTTCGAAATTGAGCCCGCTGGAAGTCTGGTATGACCACCTGGATGCACAAACGATCATCGATATGGCCCCCAATGCCAAAATCAAAAAAAACCGTGAGCAATTGATAGAAAAAGCCAAGGTTCGAGTCGGCGATTACCTTTATCCCATGATCAGCAGTGAAGTGGCGGGCCGTCGACGCCTGATCGATCAACCCCCTGTTCTGTTTCATATCTATGAAAAGGACTTTGATAAACGGGTGCATGCGGCACTGCAAGACTATCGATTATCGCTACCCCATGAACGCCGCATACTGTTTGATCGGTACCGTCTCGAAGACTTTGCCGTCAAAGCCGTCGGAATAGGGAGCGTCGGCACCTATTGTTTTGTAGGCCTGTTCTTTTCCGCGGAGAACCACCCCCTGCTTCTGCAATTCAAGGAAGCGTGTCCTTCCGTGTTGGGGCCTTACGCGGGAAAAAGCGAGTACGAGAACCAGGGGCAACGCATTGTCACAGGGCAGCGGCTCATGCAGTCTTCCAGCGACATTTTTCTGGGCTGGACGCAAGGCCAAAAAGGCCGCCATTTCTTTGTGCGGCAGTTGCGAGACATGAAAATGTCTGCGCCGATCGAAGGCGCAACGACCACACAAATGAAGCTGTACGCCGAGCTATGCGGTCGTACCCTCGCGCGTGCCCATGCAAAATCCGGGGATGCGGCACTGATTAGCGGCTATTTGGGTAAGTCGGACTCCTTCGATCAGGCCATCGGCAAATTTGTCATGACCTATGCAAAGCAAAATGCAAAAGACTATGCCGCGTTGGTAGCCGCAGAAAAATCCGGACGGATCAAAGCATTGAGAGAAGAAGACTGACACTGCCGTCCCGTGCTGTTGCCTTAACCGAACGCGCTGAATGCCATTACCTGAGGCCCACAAAAAATGCGTCATGAGGCAACACTATGGATCACCAGACCTCAGTGCCGAAGATCACGCACCTACCGTACCGTATCCGCCTGTTGTTACTGATCGCCACGGCGTGCTACGTCGGAGGCTGCGGTACGCTGGGGCCGACCTCGATACAGCGCGATCGCACAGACTACGGCACAGTGATTGCCACGACCTGGAAAGAACAGACACTGCTCAATATCGTCAAGTTGCGCTACGCCGATGCACCGGTGTATCTGGAAGTCTCTTCGGTGATCAGCTCCAGCGCCATACAAAGTCAGGTCAACCTCGCAGCAGGCTGGTTTTCGGGATTGCCCAACGACGGTAGCAGTCAGGCCATAGGCGCATCCGGCGTTTACACAGATCGTCCAACAATCAGCTATACACCGCTTTCCGGGGAGCGGTTCTCACGCTACTTGTTGCAACCCTTATCTCCTGAGGCCGTTTTTTCGCTTATTCAGGCAGGCTACCCGGTCGACCGCGTGCTGCAATTGACCGTCCGAGCAGCGAATGGTGTGTACAATCGATCGGTATCGCCTACACGCTTGCGTGCCGCAGATCCACGTTTCTATGAGCTATTGGATGCGTTAAGGCGGATACAGCGTTCGGAATCGCTAGGTGTAAGAGTCAGTACCCGCGCCAACGAAAGAAGCGAAGTGCTCATGATCGAACGTGACATCCCCGATGATGTGGAGAAGGATCGCCTTACCGTACGAAAGATTCTTCACTTGCGGCCCGACAAGGATGAACTGACACTGACTTTCGGTATGGTATCCAGGAGCGATACCGAGATTGCGCTCCTGACACGCTCCATGTCAGAAATCTTTCTGGAACTCGCCGCGACGATCGAGGCCCCTGCCGCGCATTTGCAAGATGGGCGAGCAAACCCCATGCCTCCCGTGCCCGATCATCCCAGTCCGTGGGACGATCCTCTGGTTCGCATCCATTCGAGCGAAGAGCGACCCGCTGATGCCTATGCTGCTGTGCACTATCGCGACTATTGGTTTTGGATCGACGACCACGACATGAAATCCAAATCGGAGTTCTTGTTCATACTGGTACTGTTCTCTCTTGCCGAAACAGGCGTGGCGCCGCAAGCCCCTGTGATCACCGTACCCGCTAACTGATGTGACAGTCATTATCCATAACCCGCCAAGGTCATATCAAAGGCGCTGCCGGTTGGACGAAGTGAAATAGGCAAGGATCATTGATCTTTATCAATTGTTAACGGTTAATCGAGTTCACGCTGATAACGACGTAACGCCGCACCGCCACGGAGTACCCGCCGTAAGCAATCCATCGTCGATTACCTGTTGGCGATAGCACTGTTCGATGGCCCTTTCCCGGGCTTTGAACCTGCCAACCTGCTGTCAAGATCAAGCGAGACTGCCAGGTGCGCCCACCCTGCAGAGTTTACGTAGTCAAGCATTGAACATTAGCCCCCTATTCGGCCACGCGTTGCACGTTGCCGGACCAAGGTTCAAAACATTGAACGCGGCAAGGAGTTTGCGATGGCTGATTCAAGCAAAAAAATGAGCCTGGTCGGGCTCACGACGCTGGTGACAGTCAACATGATGGGTTCGGGGATCATCATGTTGCCTACCAACATGGCTCAACTGGGTGCCGTCTCGCTGTTGTCGTGGCTTTTCACGGCAATCGGCTCGATGGCCATCGCTTATTGTTTTGCCCAGTGCGGCGTCTTCTGCTCACGCTCTGGCGGGTTGTCCGCCTACACCGAAGAGGCTCACGCGAAGTCGGGTTTTTTCCTCTGCTCGTACCTGTACTTCCTGTCTCTGGCCATCGCCAACGTAGCCGTGGCCATCTCTGCGGTGGGCTACATGACCGCTTTCTTGCCCTGGCTGGGTAGTGGTGCCATCCCGTTGTGCATAGGCACCATCGGGCTAATCTGGCTGACCACCTTCGCCAACTTCGGCGGTCCCGGCATCACCGGCAAGATCGGTGCTTTCACGGTCTGGGGCGTGATCATTCCGGTAGCAGGCCTTTGCATCATCGGCTGGTTCTGGTTCAAGCCCGATGTACTGGTCGCCGCCTGGAACCCTAACGATCTGCCGATTTCCGAGTCCATCGCCAAAGCCATTCCTCTGACCCTGTGGGCGTTCCTGGGCATGGAGTCGGCGGCCCAAGCCACCGATGCCGTGGAAAACCCCAAGCGCAACGTGCCACTGGCCTGCCTGTTCGGCACCTTGGGGGCTGCCGGTGTCTATATACTGTCGACCACCGTCATCCAGGGCATCATTCCCAATGCCGATCTGGCCAAGTCCACGGCGCCCTTCGCGCTGGTCTACGCCACGATGTTCAATCCATTGGTAGGCCATATCGTCATGGCCCTGGCGGTCATGGCGTGTGTCGGCTCGCTGCTGGGGTGGCAATTTACCTTGGCGCAAACTGCCAAGATGACCGCCGACCAGAACCTGTTCCTCAAGTTCTTCAGCAAGGTCAACGCCATGAACGCCCCTGTCGTCGGCATGATCGTCTGTGGCGTGCTGCAAACCTTGATGGCCCTGTCGACCATTTCACCGGATGCCGCCGCCCAGTTCAGCAAGCTGGTCAACCTGGCGGCGGTGACTAACCTCATCCCATATTTAACCGCGCTGACCGGTCTGCTGGTCATCATGTACAAGGCCGGTGTCTCAACGACGATCTACGCGCGCAACCTGGTAGTGCTGCTGGTGGCGGTGACGTACTCCTTGTATGCCCTGTATGCCTGCGGCAAGGATGCGGTGATGGGCGGCACCCTGGTACTGGCCTTCGGTTACCTGCTCTACGGTTTCCTCGCCAAGCGTTTCACCGACACGCTGCCAGCCGAACAGGCCGGGGCCGGCAATCCTTAGGCGCGGCAGCCAGGACTGCACAGACATCTGCATACGGGGAAACCGGACATGAACGTACCCTTGATCAAAACCACCCGTTTTTTGCTCGCTCTGGCGTTTTTGACGCTGCCTTTGATGGCCAGTGCCTCCACACTTGAACGCGTGCGCAGCAGCCACAGCTTCACCATGGGCTACCTGCCAGACCTGGCCCCCTTCAGCACGCAGGAAGGCGACAAAGCCAGCGGCTATGCCATCGAGCAGTGCCTTAAAGTTGCAGACAAGCTCAAGCGCGAACTTGGCCTGCCGGACCTGCAAGTGCGCTACCAGCCGGTTACGGTTTACGAGCAGGTCAGTGCGGTGAGCCAAGGGAAAGTCGATATTCTCTGCACGCCGACTCCGCCCACTCTGGAACGGCGCAAGTCGATCAGTTACGCCATACCGATCTACACCGCCGGTCTCTCTGTCGTGGTGCGCAAGGATGCCCCCGAATCGCTGCTTAATGTACTCAATGGCAAAGTCGCCAATAGCGGACCGACCTGGCGAGCAAGCATCAACAGCGGTCTGGCCAACCACACATACGCCACCATTGAGGGCGGTGTAACCGAAGACTGGATTCGCGAAAGGATGCGCCTGCTTGGTGTAATCGCTTCACTGGTTACCGTGGCCAACAACGATGAGGGCATCAAGCTGGTCGCCGACGGCAAGGCGGACGCGTTCTTTGCCGAGCGCATGTTGCTGAAAAACGAAATAGCCAAGGAAGGGGCTCCCAAAAACCTGATGCTCCTGGACCGCATATTCGAGTACTCGCCGGTGGCGATGATGGTGGAGCGCAATGACGACGACTTCCGCCTGCTGGTCGATACGGCCTTGAGCGAAGCCTATCGTTCGGGCTCCATTGAAAAGGACTACGACAAATACTTGGGAGGGACCAACGATATCGTGAAGAAATTGTTCAGGGTGTATGCGTTGCCCGAGTGACATCAATCACTACAGGCCGTCTGCAAGCAGCCTTCCAGGCGCTGTATGAAAAGCCGTCTCAAGGCTTTTCATACAGACGCTAACCTTGGCCGCAGGTCACTAGGAGAAACGCCATTTCCTGAGCGTGGCAAGTGTCGAGGAAACCATGGGATACAGCCTGCCAATCCACGGGCAAAAGAAACGGCCTCTGAGGTCGTTTCTTTTTTTGCGTCTTTGATCGAACTTAGGAAACCCAAGACTCGACCACATCAGATCCATATTGAGCCTTCCACTCCTTCAGCAGTTTGTGGTTGCCACCTTTGGTCTCGATGATCTCGCCGTTGTGCGGGTTCTTGTACTGCTTAACCTGACGAGCGCGACGAGGTGCTTTCTCTGCGGCAGCAGGTGCGGCACGGCGACCGGCCTGTGGATCCAGGAGGTTGATGATGTCACGAAGGCTATAGCCATATTTGCCCAGCAGATCGCGCAATTTGGTCTCAAACTCGATTTCTTTCTGAAGCTCACGGCTGCCTTTCATGGCCTCCAGTTCGGCCAACTGGGCGGCCAATTTTTGCTCAAGTTGTCTAAATTCTGCCAGACGCGACATGGGGATACTCCGAAGTTGGATAGGTGACCTTTAGAGCATCCTAACGCAGTTTAAATTCAAACCGAAATGAAAATCAGGGCCACCTGCCCCACTTTCCTGTTGCAGAGCAAGCGCCACACCGCCAATGTCTCATTTAGAGATGCCTGAATTTGAAATCCTCCAGCCTGACCTTGGCGAGTAGAAAGTTATCTACGCTGACACGCGCCAGCGCTGCATGGCCCACTCAGCCGACATTACGACTACCGCAACTGACAGCGCCTAGGCGCTGTACGAAAAGTCTTGAGACGCAGGTCAGGCAAGGCGAAAACAGCCGAGGAACGGCCGGGGTCGCGCCCGACTGTACTGGAGTACATGAGCATTCCGAGGCGGTTTTCAACGCAGCACGAACAAGTATCAAGGCTTTTCGTACAGAGCCTAGAACTCCACCCTCCCCCGACCCGCCTTGACAGCGCTGCGCCTGGATTTTCCTTCGAGGCGGCGGGTCTTGGAGCCCAGGGTCGGCTTGGTGGGGCGACGTTTCTTATCGGTCTTGCCAGCGGTGATGATCAACTCGGCAAGACGCGCCAAAGCGTCCGCACGATTCTGCTCCTGTGTGCGGTACTGCTGGCCCTTGATGATCAATACGCCGTCGCCGGTGATGCGACTGTCACGCAGCGCCAGCAGCCGCGCCTTGTAAAACTCGGGCAACGATGAAGACGGGATGTCGAAGCGCAGGTGCACGGCGCTGGACACCTTGTTGACATTCTGTCCGCCCGCGCCTTGCGCGCGGATATATGTGAGTTCGATTTCGGCATCCGGCAGATGCACGTTATTGGAGATGGTCAACATGATAGGGCCCTTTTCATTCCCTCATTATCACAGACTGCGACGCTCTCCCATAGGACAACACATAATGCTCTGTCCGCAACGCAGAAAGCTGCACCTGCGGGCACAACTGGCCGAGTGTGAAGGCCCAAGAGGCAGTCGTTACTGGATTGCCTCGACCACTGTCATCACCCTCTCGGACGAGTCCCCATAGCGTTCGTAATCGGACGCGCAGGCCACGATGCCATGCTTGCGGAGCGTGTCCCTGTCCTGCCGTTCAGCGACCGTAATCATTCAATGAGCGTTAGCGGACGCTCGGGTTTTCCAAAGCGAAAGCAACACGCCGCCAATCAGAAGGCCGATGGTAACGCTCAACGATATTTCGGCGGGTACTTTACCCACAACGTCATGAAGGAAGATTTTAGCGCCGATAAAGACAAGCACCAGAGCCAGCGCGTACTTAAGATAAACAAAGCGACTGATCATGGCAGCCAATGCAAAATAGAGCGCTCGCAAGCCGAGAATGGCAAAGATGTTCGACGTATAAACGATGAACGGATCCTGTGTGATAGCAAAAATCGCAGGCACGCTGTCAACAGCAAATACCAAATCTGCACATTCAATCAGGACAAGTGCAAGGAATAGTGGCGTCACCCATAGAGTTCTTTTCCCTGACACGTCAGGCAAGCGAACCACAAAGCGTTGACCGTGCAATTCTTTGGTGATGCGTAGGTGTGTGCGCAGGTATCTGACGAAACGGTTGTTTTCCAAGTCAGGCGCATGATCGACGCGAGCGAATAGCATCTTTACCCCGGTGAAGACCAGGAACGCGCCAAAGCAGTAGAGTATCCAACTGAACTGGGCGATGAGCGCAGCCCCGAGACCGATCATGATAGCCCTCAAGACGATGACCCCCATGATCCCCCAAAACAATACTCGATGCTGGAACTCCCGAGGAATGGCCAGGAAACTGAAGATCAGCGCAATAACGAAAACGTTATCCATTGACAAGGATTTTTCAATCAAAAAACCTGTCACATAGTCCATGCTCGCGTCGCTGCCTTTCTGGAAATACAACCAGACCGCGAACAGAAGACCCATACTGATGTAGCCCGCAGACAGCAACAAGCTCTCTTTGACTCCAATCTCCCGATTCCCGCGATGGAGCACACCTAAGTCAAGCGCCAACAGTGTTAGCACAACAGCGAAAAAGGAAAGCCAAAGCCAGAGGTCAGTACCAAGAACGTCTTGATAGAGATACGCACTAAGGGCAGACATGAGCCCCTCCTGTATAGTCGTAGTTTAACAACTATGACTCCGACATGGCGGTATAACCGTCAGAGGGGCCCGGCGTCACGAAGAAAGAATTTATCGGGCGCGAGTAGGCTTCAAGTAGAAAACATTTACAAATCATGTCCATGACAAGCTAAAACGCTTGCAGTGGAAAACTCATTTCGGATACCTGATAGCACCCGGCTCATTGATGCCCCGCACGTTATCAACGCCTTCATTGGGGCAAAGCGCCGCTTGCTCGCGATCAAGCACCACTTCACGGTCAACCTGATGCAGCGCCTTCCGTCGCTCAGCGGGCACCCTCTTACGCACGCCAGGCCGAACATAGGGTGAACAATCCAAAAAAGGCGTTTCACCATGACACCAGCAAAACCTTTTACGTTACTGCTTGCACTTTGCCTGGGCTGCGCTTCACCACTTGCTTCGGCCGCCACAGACCTGAACCATCAGCGCGCCCCTGGCATGCAATCGAACGACAGTGGACAAATGAACGACCAAGGCGGAGCGACTGGCTCGGGAGCACCCGGCGATGGAATGGGTACGGGTGATGGCGGCACTGACGACAATGGGACGGACAATACCGGAGGTGACGGTACCGACAGCGACTCGGGAACCGGCAGTCATGACTCTGGTAGTAGCGGCACAGACGCGGGGGGTAGTGGCAGTGGCTCAACCGGAAGTGGATCAGGCGCAGGTTCCGGCAGTTAGCTGATAGGGCCGATCGCCACGGATCACCCGTCCATCACCCGGAGCGTCAGTTCTACCCTGGTTTTCAACCGTTCATGCAACCCATGCAGGAGTAAATACCATGCCACGCGGGGACAAAGACAAGTACACGGACAAGCAGAAACGCAAGGCCGAGCACATCGAGCAATCTTACGAGGACAAGGGCGTGGGCAAGGATGTAGCCGAAGCACGCGCCTGGGCCACCGTCAACAAGCAATCCGGAGGCGGTGAAAAACACGCAGGCTCGGGAAGCAGGACACCGTCGCACGCGAAGAAGACCGCACGCTCGGATTCGGCCAAGCGCGCCGCTGAATCTCGCCAGGGGCATTCGCGGACGTCGCACGCGTCGCTGGAATCACAAAGCAAGGAAAGCCTTATGAAAGAGGCACGCAGCAAAGACATCAAGGGGCGCTCGACCATGACCAAGGAACAGCTGATTGAAGCCCTGCAAAAACACGGGTGACGGCCAGATGTGATCGGCAACTTGGCAAGCCGGCTGAACGTTTGCTCAACCGGCCCGGTCGCACAACAGAGACGCAGCCGGCTGCGCGAACCCTGACCGTGAGGACCTACCATGAGCGCGATCTCTCCCAATGGGGCTGAAGAACACCCCATCGGCCTGACCCTGAATGGTCAGCGCCTGACACTGCAGGTGAATCCCTGGACCACCCTCCTCGACCTTTTGCGCGAGCAGTTGGACCTGGTCGGCACCAAGAAGGGTTGCGACCATGGCCAGTGCGGGGCCTGCACAGTGCTGCGCGATGGCAAGCGCGTCAATGCCTGCCTGACCTTGGCCATCATGTGCGACGGGGCCGAACTGGTGACCATCGAAGGGCTGGCCAGCGGAGACGTTCTGCACCCCATGCAGCGTGCTTTCATCACCCACGATGCTTTCCAGTGCGGTTACTGCACCCCAGGGCAGATCTGCTCCGCAGTCGGGCTTGCCCGCGAAGGGCGCGCCTACACCCGCGAGGCCATTCGCGAACAGATGAGCGGCAACCTTTGCAGGTGTGGTGCATATAGCAACATCGTCGCTGCGGTGGAAGAAGCCCTACCGTTGATGACGCCCCCGCCACAACGAGGGCCGAATCCATGACGCCTTTCAGCTACCACAAGCCCGCATCAATCAGCGAAGCCGTGAGCCTGGCTGACGCCAGCTCACACTTCATTGCCGGCGGCACCAACCTCCTCGACCTGATGAAAGAAAACGTGGTTCGCCCCAAGCGCCTGATCGACATTTCCGGCCTTGGGCTGAACGGCATCCACCCCACGTTGAACGGTGGCTTGTTGATCGGCGCATTGGTGAGCAATGCCGACCTGGCCTGGCACCCGATGATCGAGCAGCACTATCCATTGCTGTCGGACGCCATCCTGGCTGGGGCATCACCGCAGTTGAGGAACATGGCAAGCACCGGTGGCAACTTGCTGCAACGCACCCGTTGCTACTACTTCTACGACACCGGCACCCCCTGCAACAAACGTGAACCCGGCAGCGGATGCCCGGCGCGTACAGGCTCGAACCGTATCCACGCGATTCTCGGCGCCAGTGATGCCTGTGTCGCGACCCATCCCTCGGATATGTGCGTGGCATTGGCTGCGCTCGAAGCCGTGGTGCATGTGCAGGGGCCGCGCGGAGAGCGCCAAATACCTTTTGCGGCATTCCATCGCCTCCCTGAGGACACCCCGGAGCGAGACAATCAGCTGGCAATCGATGAACTGGTGGTCGCCATCGAGCTGCCGCCCCCGGTGTTCGAAAAACATTACCGTTATCTGAAAATTCGCGACCGCGCCTCCTACGCGTTCGCGCTGGTGTCGGTCGCCGCAGCCTTGAGCTTCGATGGCCAGGTAATCCGGCACGCTCGCCTGGCGCTGGGCGGCGTTGCCCACAAGCCGTGGCGAGACCCGGTTGTAGAACGCATGCTGGCCGGCCAGGCGCCTTGCGAAGCGCTGTTCACCCGGGCCGCAAAAACGTTGCTGCAAGGTGCAAAACCTCTGAGCCACAACGGCTTCAAGGTCACGCTCGCCCAACGTGCAATTGTGCGGGCATTGGATGACGCGGTGCGCGGCGCCGCTGACGGGGGGCCACGACCATGATCAAACCAACACCGGTAGCCGGCACGTCCCTGGACCGCGTAGACGGCGTGGCGAAGGTCACCGGGCAGGCGCGCTACGCGGGCGAATACCCCGAAGTGGGCCTGCTCCATGGCAGTGTCGTGTCCAGTACCATCGCCCGAGGTCGGGTACTCAACATCGACAGTGCGCAGGCGATGCGCGTGCCCGGGGTGGTCGCCGTGCTCGACCATGACCAACGTCCGCATATTTCCAGTTATGACGACGACTACAGCGACGCCGATTCCGCGAATGGGGCGCCGTTTCGGCCCTTGTTCAATGATCGAGTGCTCTACAACGGGCAACCGCTGGCGCTGGTGGTCGCCCAGACCCTCGAGCTGGCGCGGTATGCAGGTTCGCTGATCAGGATCGAGTACGCCGAGGAGCCCCACCAGACAGACCTGGGCGCATGCCAGCAGTCGCATGCGGCACCCGCCGAAACACCAGCGCCGCGTGGCGACTTTACCGCGCAGTTTGCCAGGGCCCCGGTGCAGGTGGATGCCACCTACCTGACTGCCAACGAGTACCACAACCCCATGGAGCCGCATGCATCGACCGTGCTCTACAAGGCCGACGGCACACTGGAAATCCACGACAAGACCCAAGGCACGCAGAACTGCCAGGACTACCTGCACAAGGTGTTCGGCCTGCCCAAGGCAAACATCCGCGTGCGCGCGGCGTTCGTCGGCGGTGCCTTCGGCTCGGGCTTGCGTCCGCAGTACCAGTTGCCGCTGGCAGTGATGGCGGCATTGCACCTGCAGCGCTCGGTGCGCGTCACGCTGACCCGCCAGCAAATGTTCACCTTTGGCTACCGGCCGCGCACCGAGCAGCGCCTGCGCTTGGGCGCGGACGTGAACGGGCAGTTGCTGGCGATCGCCCACGATGCACTTGGCCAAACCTCCCGCTTCGAGGACTTCACCGAGCACGTGGTGGAATGGAGTGGCATGCTCTACCAGTGCGACAACGTTGCCCTCAGCTATCGCCTGGCCTCGCTCGACGTGTACACCCCGCTGGACATGCGTGCGCCTGGTGCCGCGTCGGGGATGGTTGCCCTGGAGTGCGCCATGGATGAACTCGCCTGTGCAGCGCAGATAGACCCGCTTGAACTGCGCCGGCGCAATTTCACCGCCAACAATGCCAACGAGGGCAAACCCTACTCCAGCAAGGAACTGCTGGCGTGCTACCGGCAAGGTGCCGAACGTTTTGGCTGGCAAAACCGTAATCCGCAACCGCGCAGCATGCGCCATGGCAACCAACTGATCGGCTGGGGGATGGCCGGCGGCGTCTGGGAAGCCATGCAGATGAAGGCCAGCGCCAAAGCACGCTTCGATGCCCAAGGCCACCTCACCGTCTGCAGTGCCACCACCGATATCGGGACCGGCACCTATACCGTCATGACGCAGATCGCAGCCGACGCGGCTGGCGCCAGGGTGCAGGATGTCACCTTCGTGCTGGGAGACTCTTCACTGCCCACCGCACCCCTTCAGGGCGGATCGTTTACGGTGTCGTCGGTCGGTTCGGCCGTGCGCCAGGCCTGCCAGGTACTGCGCACCAAAGTGCTGGAACATGCGCGCAGGATGTACCCCCAAGTGGCCAGCACGGCCCGGGAGCAGATCATTTTCGCCGATGGCTACCTGCACGCGGGCAGCCATCGCCTGGCCTTGGCGGACATCATTGCCAGCGCCCCTGAAGGTGAGTTCGAAGTGCAAATCGACGCCGAGCCCGGCGCCAGACGCCAACCGTTCTCCACCGCTACCCATTCGGCAGTATTCGTGGAAGTCCACGTCGACGAGGACCTTGGCACAATCAAGGTTGCACGGGTAGTCAGTGCCGTGGCGGCCGGACGGGTAATCAACCCGAAAACCGCACGCAGCCAGATCTTGGGAGGCGTGGTATGGGGGGTGGGTATGGCCCTGCACGAAGCCGCGTTGACCGATCATCGGTTGGGCCGCATCGTCAACCACAACCTGGCGGAGTACCACATCCCGGTCAATGCAGACAGCGGGGATATCGAGGTGATCTTCGTTGAAGAGCACGACGATATCGTCAACGAGCTGGGGTCCAAGGGTGTGGGCGAAATCGGCGTCGTCGGGGTGGCAGCCGCGGTGGCCAACGCGGTCTACCATGCCACGGGCAAGCGTGTGAGGGAGTTTCCGATCACGCTCGACAAACTGCTGAAAGACAACAGTCAGGTATGAGTAATATCTGTGCATGAGGTTTGCGCCTGCATCGCCGTCGGATTCCCGCTCACTGGGCATCGGTGGCTTCAGGCGCAGGCGGATCAATGCGCTCGATATTTCCCAGAACCAACGCTCGCCCGGCAAATAGACCGCCGGATGTTTCCAGGGCAAAACGTGCGGCATCGCGTGTGCGCACCTCGTCGGTCACCGCGTCAGCTTCAACGCTCGAGGCTCCCAAGGTCAGCACGGCCTGGCGGCCAAGCAGCAAGGAGGATTCAAAGGTTTCCCGCACGATGTAGTCGGCGTCGTGCTTGACCAGCTCCAGCGCATGCTCGCGGTCAAAGGCGCGTACCAGCACCTTCACCTGCGGGCAATACTGCCGCGTGCTTTCGACGATGCGTGTCGCGGCCTTCTTGTCATTCACGCACACAATGATGGTGCGGGCGTGACGCGCCCCGGCAGCATGCAACAGGTCATGCCGGGCACCATCACCGTAATAGACCTTGAAACCATAAGGCTCGACGGCGCGGATCACCTCGGGGTCCATATCGATGATTGAAAGCTTGGCGCCATGAGCGAGCGGTGCCTGACAAGCGATCTGGCCGACACGGCCAAACCCTATGATGAGTACATGGCCTTGGAGATTCTGTGCCGGCTCCACACCGTCCATGGAAACCGCCCGGGGCCGCGCGAAACGCTTGAGCAACAGAAGGTTCACCGGCGTGAGGGCCATGGACAGCACCACGATAGCCGTCATGTTGGCGTTGATTTCGGCACTGACGACCTTGAGTTTCAGCGCTTCGGTAAACAGCACAAACGCAAATTCGCCCCCCTGCGCCATCAGCACGGCGCGGTCCAGCGCATCGCCATGCTGGCTTTTCGCTAGGCGCGCGACCCCATAGATGCACAGCGCCTTGACCACCATCAGCGCCAGCACGCCAGAGCTGATGAGCAGCCAGTTCCTGGCCACCACCTGCAGGTCCAGCGCCATGCCGACGCCGAGGAAAAACAGCCCCAGCAACAGTCCGCGAAACGGTTCTATGTCAACCTCCAGCTGGTGGCGGAAGGTGGACTCCGACAGCAGCACACCGGCAACGAACGCTCCCATCGCCATCGACAGGCCGCCGATTTCCATCAGCAGCGCTGCTCCTAGCACCACCAGCAGCGCGGCAGCAGTCATCACCTCGCGCGCCCTGGCTTGGGCCAGTACCCGAAACAGGGGGTTGAGCAACCACAACCCGATGATCACCAGTGCGCTGAGGGACACGGCTGCGATAGCCATGCGCTGCCACAGGGGTGAGGTGGGTTCGGGCACCGCTGCAGTCGGCGCCAGAAATGCCACCACCGCCAGCAAGGGCACTATCAGCAGATCTTCAAACAGCAGAATGGACACGATGCGTTGGCCCCTCGGCTCGGTCAAGTCACCCCGCTCCGAGAGAACTTGCATGACGATGGCAGTGGATGTGAGTACAAAACCGGCCGCGCAGACGAATGACACCTGCCAAGGGAAACCAAAGGCCTTGCCGACGACGGTGAGCAGAACGGCACAGATCAACACCTGCAGGCTGCCCAGCCCAAAGATCTGCGCCCGCAGCGCCCACAGATGCGAGGGATTGAGCTCCAGGCCAATCACGAAGAGAAACATAACCACGCCCAATTCGCCCACATCGATGATGGTGTGAGGGTCATTGACCAGTTGCAGCCCGAAGGGCCCGATCATCATCCCCGCCAGCAGGTAACCCAGCACCGAGCCGAAACCGATGCGCTTGAGCAGTGGCACGGCCACCACGGCAGCGCTGAGCAACGTGATGACACCCAACAACAGTCCTGCGTTGCCTTCAGCGGCCATGGCTTCGACCCTCAGCCCCTGTCAGGACCGGTTATGGAGAAAGTACCGGACGAATTATCGCTGGGCGTCTCAGTTCGCCTGGGATGTGCAATATCCACTGCATGGGAAGCGACAGCTTCCTGTGGAGCAACTGAAGAAACACCCGCCCGCAGGTAGGTCGCGGGCGGGTAAGACTGGTGACGAGGGCTGTCCCCTAGCCTTCGCGAACCTCGATGCGCCTGCCACTCGCACGCGCTTGCTTGGGCAATTCGATACGCAGCACACCGTTGTTGCATCTGGCGCTGGCCTGCTCGGCAATGACCTCGGCAGGAAGCCGGAAGGTGCGCCGGAAACTGCCAAAGGTGCATTGCCGGACGCGATAATGCCCATTGCCCTGCTCCTGCTCGACGCGCTTTTCACCGCGAATGATCAGCGTATCGCCCCGCACCTCCAGGTTCAGGTCCTCCTTGACCATTCCAGGTATCTCAAGGCGAACGACGATCCGCTCACCATCCTCGTAAAGATCGCCGGCCAGCAGCCCCCAGTTCGAGGCAAGCGCCGGTGATGAGGTCGCATCCTGCGACTCGCCCCTGCTCCGCTTCACTGGCGTGAAGCGCGTCAGGGCCTCGCTGGTGCGACCGCGAAGCTGACGCCAGCCCTCGCCCAGCGAATGCCAGGTTTCCTCCAGGCCATGTCTGAGTTCAGCTAGTTTGTCCATGGGTCGTCCTCCACACGCTCAAGGCCCTACGCGCTTTTCACGACGATCTTGCGCGGCTGGGCATGTGCATGTTTGGGAACACGCACGTTCAGCACGCCGTCCCGTAGCTCAGCATCGATTCGGGTCGTATCCAGCTCGGAGCTCAAGGTGAAGGCTCGTCTGAATCGCGACAGCTGGACTTCAGCGTAGACGGCCTCCAGCTGTTCGGACAACTGCGGCATGATCTCCCCTTCCAGCACCAGCGTGTCACCCTCCACATTGACCACGAGATGATCCTTGGGCACCCCGGGAAAGTCGGCAAACAGCTGGATTCCGTTTTCGTCTTCGAAGACATCGACGCGCGGCAGCAGTGTTTGGGTTTCAGTTTCGCCGCGCACGACTGCTTGCTTGTCGTTCATGGTGATTCCTCCTTCAAACCTTTGCTGTTACTGGATAACTATACGCTTGGGCTGCAGCGCTTCTCGCCGCGGCAGGGAAATGCGCAGGACGCCGTCGCGGTAGTGGGCCTCGACCTTGTCGGTATCGACCTGATCATTGAGGCTCACGGTACGCTTGAAGGGACCGGCATAGCGCTCGTTGGCGTACACGGAGCAATTGCCCTCCTGCGTGCTGCGCGCGGGCCGGCGCTCGCCGGAAATCGATAGCAGGCCTCGGTGAATCTGCAGATCGATGTCGCTCGGGTCAACGCCGGGAACGAAGGCGTAGACCTCCATGCTCGATGGCGTGCTCGCGACATTGATGGCAGGAAAAGCACCACTGGCCAAGGCACGAATGCTGCCTGGGCGCCCGAGCCCCGTTCCCAGCACATGTTGCAGTTCGCGCTGGAGCTTCTCGAACTCGGCAATCGGATCGCTCGACAGATTAAGAAGGGACTCGTACATGACAATCCTCCTTCCAGCTGACTGAAATGATCTCGAACAGGAGGCGCGAAGCGCCGGGTTTCGGCCCCTGATGACGGAATTATGTGAGCAATCTGGAGGTTTTCAAGCCCCGGTTTGAACGGATATGGAATTACACATCCGCGCTCTTTTTCCCGTTCAATCTTTGCCTTGGCGCCATTCACTCAGGGCCTAGGCAACTCGATCATCACGCTCACGCAACAGCCAGTAGGTCAGCCCCAGGGCCAGGGTGGCGCCAGCGAGCGCCGCGACTTTGGCCGGGCTGACATCGGGATCAAGGATCACGATCTTGCGCGACAGCGCGATCAACCCGATCAAGAGGACCGTCTTGACCTGAATGATGCTGCCATGGCGCAAGACAACGCGCACGATGGAATGCTTGAATTCCATCGCGATCAGCAGCGTCATGACCATACCGAACACATTCTGGAAGATCCGGTGGTCCAGCGGATTGAACGCATCGATGATCAGCAGGCTGAAGACTATCTGGATCAGCTGTACCAGCGACACCACGATAACCACCGCGATCACCAGCGAAAGAATGTGAGCGACGATCTGCTCGAAACGCTCGTAAAACGTCAACACCGCCCACTCGCGACGCAGTCGCATGCGCGTGGTCTCGGGCTCATCGCTGTCCTTCATGCCTCACCTCTTCAGCAGCAAGATCATTGCAACGAGAAACCGCAGCCTTCGGCCTGGGCTTCACGCATTTTCACTGTCGAGCTCTTTGGCCGGCGCGGCTTGCCGGCGGTCGAACCCGACCCGCTCCGCCTTGTCGTCCCAGCGCACATGGGCGTGATCACCCTTGCCAATGCCGCCGCCGAGCATTTCACGTGCCAGTGCCGTCTCCAGCTCGCTGCGGACCAGTCGCTTGAGCTCGCGGGCACCGAATTCGGGCTTGTAGCCGACTTGCGCCAAGTGATCGACCAGTGTCTCGTCGAACGTCAGCGTCACGCCCTGGCTCGCGGCATTGCGGGCTACGCGCTCGAGTTGCAGGCCAACAATGTGGCGGATCTCCTGCTTGCCCAGCGCATGGAAGACGATGATCTCATCGATTCGGTTGAGGAACTCGGGGCGAAAGTGCCCGCGCAGCACTTCCATCACCTCGACCTTGGTCTTCTCGTACTCCTCACCAGCCGCTCCAGGCGCCTTCAGCCGCCGCTGAATAATGTCGGAGCCCAGGTTGGACGTGGCGATGATAATGGTGTTGGTGAAGTCCACCACGCGCCCCTTGCCATCGGTCAGTCGCCCGTCGTCGAACACCTGCAGCAGGATGTTGTAGACGTCGGGGTGGGCCTTCTCGATTTCGTCGAGCAGCAGCACGCTATAGGGCTTGCGCCGGACCTTTTCGGTAAGCTGGCCGCCTTCGTCATAACCAACGTAACCCGGAGGCGCGCCCACCAGCCGAGCCACGGAATGGCGCTCGCCATACTCCGACATGTCGATACGCAACAGGGCGCTCTCGTCGCCGTAGATGGTTTCGGCCAGCGCCTTGGCCAGCTCGGTCTTGCCGACACCGGTGGAGCCCAGGAACAGGAACGTGGCAACGGGCTTGCTGCCTTCGCGCAGCCCAGCGCGCGACAGCCGAACCGCGTCCGCCACCGCACGCACCGCCTCGTCCTGCCCCACCAGGCGCTCATGCAGCCGCTGCTCCAGGTGCAACAGCTTCTCGCGCTCCTCCACCGTCAGTTCATTGACCGGAATGCCGGTCAGCCGCGAGACGATTTGCGCCACATGTTCCGCCTTGACCTCGGTGCTGCCCGAGCCGCGCTCGAGCTCCCACTCCTCGACCCGCTGCTTGAGTTCGGCCTCCGTGGCTTCGACGCGCTTGCTGATCTGCGCCGCATTGTCATATTGCTTGCGCGAAGCCGCGTAGTCCTGCTCGCGGCGCAATTGGTGCAACTCCGACTCCATTTCCTGCACCGCAACCGGGCGCGCCGTCGCCGATAACTTGACGCGGGCGGCAGCCTGATCGAGCAGATCGATGGCCTTGTCCGGCAGAAAGCGCGCGCTGACGTAGCGGTCGGACAGTTCGGCGGCAGCGATGATCGCCTCCTCGGTGATGCTGACCTTGTGGTGCGCTTCGAAGGTGTCGCGCAGGCCGCGCAGGATCATGATGGTCTGCGCCACCGTTGGCTCGGGCACCACGACCGGTTGGAAACGCCGCTCCAGCGCAGCGTCCTGCTCGATGTACTTCTGGTACTCGTTGAGCGTCGTCGCGCCAATCAGGTTCAGCTCACCACGCGCCATCATCGGCTTGAAGACGTTGGCCACGTCCAGGCCGCCTTCTCCACCGCCCTGGCCTGCCCCGACGATGGTGTGCACTTCGTCGATGAAGAGAATCAGCTCGCCCTGATGCTCGGCGATTTCCTTCAGCACCTTCTGCACGCGCTCCTCGAACTCGCCTCGGTACTTCGCGCCAGCCACCAACGAATTGATGTTCAGTTCGACCAGGCGCTTGTCGCGCAGCGTCTCGGGCACCTCGCCGGCCACCATGCGCTGCGCCAGCCCCTCGACGATGGCCGTCTTGCCCACGCCAGGCTCGCCGATCAACACCGGGTTGTTCTTCTTGCGCCGCGCCAGTACCTCAATGGTGGTTTCGATTTCCTGTGCCCGCCCGATGACCGGGTCCAGCTTGCCATCGCGCGCCATCCTGGTGAGATCGCGCGAGTACTTGTCGAGCTCCGGCGTTTCGGTCGGCGCCTCGGCGCGGCCATCCTCTGCACCCTTGCCAACCACCTTGCTGACGCACTGGCGCAGGGCCTGCGGCATAAGGCCATAGCGGCGCAGCAAGTTGGCGGCCAGCCCTTCGCCCTCTTCGGCCAGCCCGATCAGGAAGTGCTCGGGGCCTACGTATGCGTGCCCCAACTCATTGGAGGCGACGAAGGCGCGACTGAGCGCATCCTTGACCCGAGGCGACACGCCGACTTCGCCTTCAAATGGCTTGTCGCCGCGCTTGGCTTCGGCTTCGATCTGGCGCTTGAGGTCATCAACCTTGATCTTGAACTGGCTCAGGATGGTCTTCACCACATCGCTGTCGGCCAGCGCCAATAGCAGGTGTTCGGTATCGACTTCGGACCGACCGAACTCCGTGGCACGCTTGGCGGCTTCCTGCAACAGGGCCTCCGAGTGTTCGCTGATGCGGCTGGCCAGCCCGCTGCTGCGGCGGCGTGGCGTGCCGGACGCTGCGCGGCCAGGTTCCCCAGACGACGCTTCAGCCACTTCATCGGCACCCGTGGCAACGGATGCCGAGTCTTCTCCGATGCGCAGCAAATCGCTGCCCATGAACTCTTCGAACAAACCGCTGCGCGAGCCGAAAAGGGCTTCCAGTGGGGAAAGGGTGCGTTTTTGCTGGCGCACCAATTGGCGGTAGTGATCATCACACAACAGCATGATGTTGTGGCGGCCATTGACCTTGGCCTCCACCCGTGTCGTGGCGGGTTGGCCACAGACCTGGCATTGTTTGCTGGCCATGCGGGCGCTCCTTGAGTCATTGAGATGACGAGATGGAGCCTGCCGCAGCACCTCGTCTGCTGGTGGGCCTTCGTGACGACTTCAACGAAATCTCCGAGTCAGCTTCAATTCGGAATCGAACGGCTGTGCTTCGATGCACCCGCTTCGCGCTCCTCGAGGATGATCGTCAACAGCCCATTGTCGAATGGGCGCTTGATCAAAACCTGATCGGCATCGTCAGGCAGGTTCAAGGGTGGCGGGCAACAGCCGTAGAGCGTTCGGCACGAGGGAAGGCGCCCGACTGCTGCTCTCGCAGCAGTCGGGCGTGATCGGGATGTTCTTTCCTTGAGATGGGCCATTCAAAGGAAAGCCAGTACTGTATCCGTAATGTCCAGCGCCAGCTTCAGCACGCCTGCTAGGCAAGCGCGGGTTGGCGAGCGCGGGTTGGCGAGCGACGAAAACAGATGCGCCCAGGCCCAAGGAACTTTTGCAATGCTGGCTAAAGTCTGCGCCTGGTAGTTCGCAAGTCAAGCAGTATCTGCGATCGGTTCAGAAATAGTCAGCGGGCAGGCCGAGGCGAGCCGAGTTAAGGCGCACGCGCTCCATCTGATACGTTCTTTTATCATCCACCTGAGTCTTTTTCGTGGAAGGCCCACTGCTTTATAAGATTTCGCGATCGGGGTGCGATCGGACTGTACCCGGGCACTCAATTCTCCAGCCGTTCAGGGAACCGGAAGGCCTCGCAAGTACTCAGGAATCCCCATGAACACCTCCTGCACGGGCTATCACAGCATGGCGCTTTCCGAGTCTCAGCGCGACATACTCGGTATGATTGCGACCAATCATCAACTGCACGACATCCTCACCGCCATCTGCTTGATGATCGACGCCCAGGATCCCGGCACGCTGTGTTCGATACTGCTCACCGATGCGCAAGGCAAGCATTTGCTGAAGGGCGCCGCGCCTGGCCTGCCGCCTGCCTACAGCGATGCAATCCATGGCTTGCCCATTGGGCCTCAGGAAGGCACGTGTGGCACAGCTGCATTCCGCCGCGAGCTGGTGGTGACAGCGGATATAGCCCGGGATCCGAGCTGGGAGCGTTTTCGCAGTCTGGCGCTAGGGTACAATCTACGCTCCTGCTGGTCGTTGCCATTACTCTCGCATCAGGGATCCGTACTTGGGACATTTGCGCTATACCAGGATCAAGCGATTGCGCCAAGCGAGGTGCAGATCCATCGGCTGACCTGCGCGGCGCAACTGGCTGCCATTGCGATCCGGCATGAGCGTGACGGCCAACGTCTGGAGGAAAGCGAACAACGGTTTCGCTCATTGTTTACCTACAACCCCAATCCGGTTTTCGCCCTCGACAGGGCGGGCAACATCCAGAGTGTGAACCCAGCTGGCCTGAAGCTTAAAGGTGGCGCGGCAACTGATCTTGTCGGTCATCATTTCTCCCACCTCGTATTCGAAGAAGACCTGCCGAAAGTGAATCAGCATTTTTTCGCGGCCCGCGCCGGTGAGCCGCAGCGATTCGAGGCAAGGGTGCGCGACGAGAGCGACGACAAGCAGTTGATCATGGATATCGCTAACCTGCCAATCATGGTCAATGGCGAGATCGTCGGGGTATTCGGCATCGCGCGGGATATCAGCAAACAGAAGCATTACGAGCGCCAGTTGAGTATCAATGCCAGCCATGACGGGCTGACGGGTTTGCTTAACCGCCTGTCTCTGGAAGACCGGCTTGTCCTGGCGTGTCGCAGCAGCCTTCAACGTAAAGTTCAACTGGCGGTCATGTACATCGACCTGGATGGATTCAAATCCATCAACGACTCCATCGGGCACTACTTCGGCGATCAAGTGCTGATCGAGGTGGCACAGCGCTTGACCCAGCAGGTCCGTCCGGCTGATACCGTCGTGCGTATGGGCGGCGATGAGTTTGTCGTACTGCTGACGGACCTGCTTCGTGATGAAGACGCTGTCCCGGTGGCCGAGCGACTGCTGGCCAGCATTGGCAAACCCTACTGTATCCAGGGTATTGACCTGCACGTGAGTACCAGTATCGGCATTACGGTAAGCGATGGCCACATCGAGCAGCCGATGAAGTTGATCCAGCAGGCTGACATGGCCATGTACAAAGCCAAGCAACAAGGTCGGAACAACTTTCAATGGTACACCAGTGATCTTAACCACCGCGTTTGCGAGCACAGAAGCCTACGTAATGACCTGCAAAAGGCTATCAAAACTCAATCGTTCAGCCTACATTATCAACCGCAAATAGAAGCGCGCACGCGTCGGGTGGTCGGGATCGAAGCGTTGTTGCGCTGGGAGCATCCGGTTAGAGGGTTCATCTCTCCAGCGGTTTTCATACCGGTGGCAGAGGACAGTGGTCAAATTATCCCTCTGAGCCTTTGGGTACTCGATACGGCGTGCGCGCAGTTGCGCAACCTATGTGATCAGGGCTTCAACGGTATCTCGATGGCCGTAAATATTTCGCCGATGCATTTCCAGTGCGGTCAGTTCGTTGAATGTATCCAGGCAGTGTTGAGCAAGCATGGGCTCAGCGCTGGACAATTGGAACTGGAGATAACCGAGTCACTCTTGCTGCATAACGTTGAACAAGCAATCGCAACCTTGCACCGCCTCAAAGACTTGGGTGTACGCATTGCGCTGGATGATTTCGGTACGGGGTTCTCCAGCCTGAGTTATCTCAAGTGCTTGCCAATAGACAAAATCAAGATTGACCGCTCCTTTATCCAGGACATCTCGACGAACCCACACGATGCAGCAATCACTCAAGGCATCATTTCGATGGCCCATCATCTCAGCCTGTCAGTGGTCGCTGAAGGTGTGGAAACTGCGCCTCAGGTGAACTTCCTGGAAAGGGGGCGCTGCGATATTCTCCAAGGCTATTACTTTGCGAGACCCATGTCGCATGAGGCGCTCAGGACTTTCTTGGCCGACTAGTCCACCGCCATGGTGATGTCCTCGGCTCGCCGGGTTGATATTTTCGTGCTGCTTTGTAAGCGATGCCCATCGTTGCCGGCGCTGTGACAGGCGGGGGGAGCCCCCACCTGCATGCCTGCGTTATAGGCGTCAGCGTTGGATGCCAGCACGATATGCTGACATTTCCCTCTTCTCCACATCCCGTTCGTCATAACGTAACAAGCGCCCGGAGTTGCTGAGCACCAGCAATGTACTGAAATTGTGCAACAGCGCTGCGACCATGGCCCCCGCCGCTCCCAATAAACCGAAAGCTGCTGCCCCCACGATAGCCAAGGTCCAGCCCAAGCCAATCAGCACGTTCACCTGAAGCGTGCGACGGCAAAGACGGCTG